>NZ_JBSGUW010000011.1:157362-206443 GCF_053608125.1 Isoptericola sp. NPDC055063
GGAGGCTGTTTGGCCCCACCCCCCCCCTGCCGAGGGCTGGGCACCACCTCGCGGAGCGGTGCGCGGGCTCAGCCCGGCATGCCGCCGACGGTGCTGCCCGGCTCGAGGTCGCCGTCGCGGACGTCGGCCCAGAACTTGTCGGTCTTGTCGGGGTCGAGCAGCACGGTGGACCCCACGCCGGTGCCCGGGTCGTAGCCGGGGTCTGCGATCGGCGGGGTGCCGGTGACGCCCTCAGGGCCGGTCGCGGCCTTGAAGGCGAGGCCCAGGCGGCCGAGGTCGACGATGCCGGTCTTCTCGTCCACGGTGAGGGCGTCGGTGCCGGCGTTGACCAGCTTGACCTGGTCGACCGGGTTGAGCAGGACGCTCGGCTTGACGACCTTCGCGGCGACGGCGGCGATGACCTGCTGCTGCCGCTCGGCGCGGCCGATGTCGCCCTTGGGGTCCGAGTAGCGCATGCGCGAGAACGCGAGCGCGGTCTCGCCGTCGGCCTGGTGGCAGCCGGCCTCCCAGTGCAGCTCGCTGCGCTTGTCGTCCACGTCCTTCGGGTAGCAGAGCTCGACGCCGCCGACGGCGTCGACGATCTCCTCGACGCTGCCGAACCCGACCTCCGCGTAGTGGTCGACCGTCAGGCCGGTGAGGCCCTCCACGGTCTCGACGAGCAGGGGCGCGCCGCCGAAGGCGTACGCGGCGTTGATCTTGTTCGCCTTGTGCCCCGGGATCTCCGTGTACGTGTCGCGGGGGATCGAGATGAGGGCCGCAGGGCCGCTGCGCGGCTTGTGCAGCACCATGATCGTGTCGGTGCGTGCGCCCGACGTCCCGTCCTCGGGCACCGTGCCGGTGCCGCGCTCGTCCGACCCCGCCAGCAGGTAGGTGGTGCCGGGCGTCCCCGCCGCGCCGGACAGTGCGTCGACGTGCTGGATCTTCCCGTTCGCCCAGAAGATCAGGCCGATCGGCCACGCGAGCAGGAGCACCAGCAGGAGGATGAGGACCAGGCCGGCGACCCGGCCCTTGCGGACGCGGAAGCCGCCGCCCGCGGTCGCCGCAGCGGCGCCACTGGGGCCGGCCGGCGGCGGGGTGCCGCGCCGCGCGGACTGCGCGGTGCGTGCCTGTGCGGGCATGACCCGGGTCCCGGAGCCCTGCCGCGCCTGGGGCGCGCGGGACGCCGGCGCCGAGGACCGCGAGCCGCGCGGCGCGAACGACTGGGGCTTGGGCGCCGCGGCCCCGCGGCGCTCGGGCGGCGTGGTCGGGATCTCCCGGGAGGACTGGCGGCGCACCCGCGGCTCCACGGGGGCGGCGTCGTCGCGCCGGCCCACGCGGCCCCCTGTCGGCGGCGCCGGGGGACGGGCCGAGGCCCCGCCCACGGGGATGGCGTCGCCGGAGCCGGCCGGGCGGTCGGAACGGCCGCCGGACGGCGTGAAGCTCGGCGGGATGCGCTGGTCGTCGTTGCTCATCGTGTCCCCAGGCTCAGCCGCACACCGAGGTCACGTCGGCGCCCGTGAACGCCTCCTTGCCTGCCTCGCGCGTCCGCTTCGGGTCGGGCTCCTCGCTGCTCGTGGCGTCGCTGCCGTCCTTGGCGTCGCCGCCTGCGGTGGCCTCGTCGGTCGCGCCCGCGTCGTCGTTCGACACCGGGGTCGCGTCGGCGTCCTCCGCGCCCGCGTCCTTCTTGCCCGCCTTCTTCTTCTTGTCGGCCTGGATGGCGTCGTTGAGGGGCTTGTCGTGCTTGAGGTTGGACCAGACCTCGTCCGCCTCGTCCGTCAGGACGACGTTCGCCGCGTTGTTCGGGTCGTACATGTACGGGGCGGTCATGAACGAGATGGTCGCAGGGCGCACGTTGCGGGCGCTGTACGCGAGCCCGGCGAGTCCCTGGATGGACGCGAAGTTGCTGCTCATCGTCATCGACCCGGTCACCGCGCCGAGGAACTTCAGGGTCTTGGCCGGGTCGGCGAGCGTGCCGGCACTCATCACTTCGCGGGCGAGGGCGGCCACGAGCTCCTGCTGGCGGCCGATGCGGCCCAGGTCGGAGCCGTCGCCGAGGCCCTGCCCGGTGCGGGCACGGGCGTACTTCAGCGCGGTGTCGCCGTCGAGCTCCTGCATCCCGGCGGACAGCACCAGGTGGTCCGCCTTGGGGGCGTCGATGTCGTTCGGGATGCACAGCTTCACGCCGCCGAGGGCGTCGATCATCTTCTCGAAGCCGGCGAAGTCGACGACGACGAAGCCGTCCATCTGGACGTCGGTGATCGTCTCGATCGTCTTCTGCGCGCACAGCGCGCCCGACTCCACGTCACCGCCCGCGTTGACGCCCTGGGCGAAGGCCGCGTTGAACTTCACGCCGTACTGCGGCGACGTCTCGCCGCCGGACGACGTCGGGCACGAGGGCACGTCGATCGTGGTGTCGCGGGGGATCGACAGCATCTCCACGCGGGACCGGTCGGACGAGATGTGCATGATCATCGTCGTGTCCGAGCGGGCGCCCATCGTGCCGTCGCCGACGATGTCGGCGTTGTCGCCGCCGCGGCTGTCCGAGCCCATCAGCACGATGTTCAGCGGCATGTCCGCGTTGGGGTCCTTCGGCAGGACCTTCTCCGGGCGGTCGTCGCCGAGGAGCTTGTCGGCGTCGACGGAGGTGATGTTGTTCGTGAGCCGGACCGCCGCGGTCGCACCGCCGACGGCGACGAACGCCAGGACGGCGGTCAGACCCATCCCGAGAGTGCGCGCGAGCGTGTGCTGACGCAGGGCGCGCGCGTGCGAGGGCCCCTTGACGGAGTCAGGGCCCGAGGCGACGTGTCGGGGGGCGGTGCGGCTCACGGGAAGCGAGCATAGAGGGTCGCTGTTGCGCCGCTGCGGTGCCCGAGGACCGGGACGGTAGAGGAAATGTGTGGGTCGGTCACCGATCTCTCCTCGCGCCCGTCAGCGGCCCCGTCACTGGCCGGTCCGGGCGTACTTCGCCTCGACGGCGGCCTTCGCCGGGCGCCACCATTCCTCGTGCTCGCGGTACCAGTCGACGGTCGCGGCCAGGCCCGAGCGGAAGTCGGTGAACCGCGGGGTCCAGCCGAGCTCGGTGCGCAGCTTCGTGGCGTCGATGGCGTACCGCAGGTCGTGCCCCGCCCGGTCGGTCACGTGGTCGAAGTCGTCCGCGTCGCGCCCGAACAGCTCGTTCAGGGTGCGGACCACCTGCAGGTTGGACGTCTCGCCGTCCGCGCCGATGAGGTACGTCTCCCCGATGCGGCCGCGGTCGACGATCGCCCACACCGCCGCGTTGTGGTCGGCCACGTGGATCCAGTCGCGCACGTTCGCCCCCGCCCCGTACACGCGAGGCCGCACCCCGTCGATGAGGTTGGTGACCTGCCGCGGGATGAACTTCTCCACGTGCTGGTACGGGCCGTAGTTGTTCGAGCAGTTCGAGATCGTCGCGGCCACCCCGAACGAGCGCACCCACGCGCGCACCAGCAGGTCCGATCCCGCCTTCGACGCCGAGTACGGGCTGGACGGGTTGTACGGCGTGGCCGGGGTGAACTTCGCCGGGTCGTCCAGCGCCAGGTCCCCGTACACCTCGTCAGTGGAGATGTGGTGGTACCGCACCCCGTGACGGCGCACCGCCTCCAGCAGCGTGAACGTGCCCACCAGGTTGGTCTGCACGAACGGCGACGGGTCGGCCAAGGAGTTGTCGTTGTGCGACTCCGCGGCGAAGTGCACCACCACGTCCGCGTCCGCCACCAGGTCGTCGACCAGGTCGGCGTCCGTGACCGAGCCCTCGACGAACCTGATCCGGTCCGCGACCGGCGCCAGCGACGACCGGTCCCCGGCATACGTCAACGCGTCCAGCACCGTCACCACGGCGTCTGGCCGCTCACGCACCGTCTGCTGCACGAAGTTCGCCCCGATGAACCCGGCACCGCCCGTCACGAGAACACGCATGGGCGGCACCCTACCGACGGCCCGCCGGCGCGGGGAGGGGAGCGGAGGGCGAACTCCGCCGCTCACCCGTGCCGTCCGTCCAGTGCCGCCCGCGGCGCCGGCGCGGTGCGCCTCTGGGACACTGTGGTCGTGACGGACACCACGCGGCAGGTACGCCCGGAGCCCGCATCGCCACCCCTCACGAGCGCCCTGCGCCCGGGCCCGCGCGGCTACCGGCGCGCGGTCGTCGTGATCACCCTGGCCGTGGCGGCGTGGGCCGCGCTGTGGGCCGTCGTGACCCCGCCGTTCCAGGCGCCGGACGAGCAGAACCACCTCAACAGCGTGCTCCGGATCGCGTACGGCGGGGGATGGCCGGCCCCCGGCGACGCCTACCTCGCCCCGGGGGTCGTCGACGCCGTCCACGAGTCCGGCTACCCGTCGGACCCGCCCGGCCGGTGGGTGCACCGGTCCGACGTGCGGCAGTTCGTCGACCTCGAGCCCGTGCCGCGCGACGAGCGCCTCCGGCTGGACGCGACGAACGCGCGCGGCGACGCGTCGTCCGGCACGACCGTCGACCAGATGACGCAGCACCCCCCGCTCTACTACGCGCTCGGCGCCGGCTGGCTGCGGGTCACCGGCCTGACGGAGGGGCGCTGGGACCTGCAGATGCTCGCCCTGCGGCTGCTCGACGTCGCGCTGCTGGCCCTGTCCGTGCCGCTCGCCGCGGGCGCCGCCCGCCGGATCACCGGCTCGCCGTCCGCGGGCCTGGTCGCGGCGACGTTCCCCCTGTTCCTGCCGCAGCTGGGGCACATCATGGGCGCGGTGAACAACGACGCCCTCGTGGTGCTCACGTGCGCGGCCGCGACGTACCTGGCGGCCCGCGTGGTCACCGGCGACCTGCGGTGGCGGGTCGCCGTCGCGATCGGGGTCGTCGTCGGGCTCGGCCTGCTGACCAAGGTGATGGCCGCGTTCGTGCTGCCGACCGTCGGGGTCGCCTATCTCCTCGCGCGCGGGAGGCGCTGGCCGGCGCGGCTCGCGCGCCTCGTGGTCGCCGGGGTCGTCGCGCTGGTCGTCGGCGGGTGGTGGTGGGTGCGCAACGTGATCACCCTCGGCGCGGTGCAGCCCGTGGGCCTGCCCCGCGACCCGGCCACCGTCGCACAGGTCGCGGACGAGGACGTGCCCCGCCTCATCGTGGAGAAGCTCCCACAGGCGTTCTTCGGGAACCTGTCGTGGCTGGAGGTGCGGCTCGACGGCACGTGGGTGGTCCTCGGCTCGGTGGCGCTCGTCGCCGTCGTGCTCGCCGCCGTGGTGCTGCCCGGCGCACGACGCGCGTCGCTGGCCCTCGCGCTCCTGCCCGCCGGGCTGGCGTTCGGGGTGGCGTACAACAGCTGGTCCGCGCACGCGGACACGGGCGGGCTCGTCGCCGTCCAGGGGCGGTACGTGTTCGGCGGCATCGCGGCGCTCGCGGCGCTGTTCGCCGTCGCCGTCTGGCAGCTGGTGGGGCGTCGGGACCGGCGCCTCGCGCTCGCGCTGCCGGTGGTCGCGGCCCTCGCGCTGGCCGCGGCCGTCGCCGGCCTCGTCTGGGGGTTCGGCGCGTTCTACCGGGGCCCGGGGGAGACGTTCGGCGACGCCGTCGAGCGCTGGCTCGCGTGGAGCCCGCTCGCGGAGCCCGCCCTCCTGGTGACCGGTTCGGCCTGCGTGCTGGCCCTCGTGGCGGGGCTGGCCGTCGCCGTCGACTGGGCCCGTAGACTCGCGGCGTCTCTCCCGACCGGCTCGGCCACCGGCAGCACGCCGCCGTCGGCCCCCGGTGCCCCGAAGGATGCGCGATGAAGCTCTTCGTCCAGATCCCGTGCCTCGACGAGGCCGGGACCCTCCCGCTCGTGCTCGCGACCGTGCCGCGTGAGGTCGCCGGGTTCGACAGCGTCGAGATCCTCGTCGTCGACGACGGCTCCACCGACGGCACGGCCGAGGTGGCCCGCCGGCTCGGCGTCCACCACGTGCTGCGCCACACCAGCACGATGGGGCTGGCACGGTCGTTCCGCGACGGCGTCGACTACGCACTCGCCCACGGGGCCGACGTCGTGGTGAACACGGACGGCGACAACCAGTACCCGTCGGAGCGCATCGGCGACCTGGTGGCGCCGATCGTCGCCGGCGAGGCCGACATCGTCGTGGCGGACCGGCAGACGGCGACCATCGCGCACTTCTCCCCGTTCAAGAAGCTGATGCAGCGCGTCGGCAGCCGCGTGGTCAGCGCGGCGGCGGGCGCGTCGCTGCCGGACGCCGCGAGCGGGTTCCGGGCGTACTCGCGGGGCGCGCTGCTGCGGCTCAACGTGGTCACCGAGTTCAGCTACACCATGGAGACGATCATCCAGGCGGGCAACAAGCGCCTGCGGATCGCGAGCCTGCCGATCACGACCAACGCGAAGACCCGCGAGTCGCGGCTGTTCTCCAGCATCTGGCAGCACATGGGCCGCTCGGGCCGCGCGATCCTGCGCTCCTGGATCATGTTCCGCCCGCACCTGGTCTTCCTCACGCTGGCCGCGCTGTTCTTCGTGGCCGCGGCCGTGCCCGCCGTGCGGTTCCTCGTCTACCTCGCGCAGGGCGACGCGGGCGGCCACGTGCAGTCCCTCGTCTTCGCGGGGGCGATGCTCGTCGGGGCGCTGCTGTGCCTGGCGCTGCTGGTCATCGCCGACCTGCTGCGCACCAATCGCGCCCTGGCCGAGGAGACGCTCGAGCGGATCAAGGTGCTCCAGTACGGCCGCGGGAGCCGCGCGGCCGGACCCGCGTCCGTCGCCGACGTCGTGCACGAGGTCGTGCCCGACGTCGAGCCCGACGCCCTTCCGGACGACGTGCCCGAGCCCGTGCCCGACGACGAGGACGCGCGCGCGTGATCGTCGCGTTCGGCACGTACGACGCGGCCCGGCACCCGCGCGTCGGCGTCCTGGTGGCGGGGCTGCGGGCGCACGGGTACGCCGTGCACGAGCTCGACCGGCCGCTCGGCCTCAGCACCGCCCAGCGCGTGCGGATGCTGCGCCAGCCGTGGCGGCTCCCCGTCCTCCTGGTGCGTCTGCTGCGGTGCTGGCTCCTGCTCGTGGGCGACGCCGCGGCGCACCGCCGGGCGCACGGTCGCCCCGACGCCGTGCTCGTGGGCTACCTGGGCCACTTCGACGTCGTGCTGGCGCGCCTGGTGTTCGGCCGCCGCACGCCGATCCTGCTCGACCACCTCGTCTTCGCCGGCGACACCGCCACGGACCGGGGCGCCCGCGGCGCCCGCGTCACGCTGCTGCGCGGGCTGGACCGGCTCGCCGTGACGCGCGCCGACGTCGTCCTGCTCGACACGCCCGAGCACGCGCGCATGCTCGCCGACCTCGTGCCGTCGCGCGCCCGGCGCGGCCTCGTGGTGCCGGTCGGCGCGCCGCAGGAGTGGTTCGACGCCGCGCCCGACGGTCCGGACAGCGGCGCCGGCGGGGCGGACGACGAGCGGCCGCTGCGCCTGGTCTTCTTCGGCCTGTTCACGCCGCTGCAGGGCACCGCCGTGCTCGCCGACGCCCTCGCCGACGCGCTGCCCCGCGCGGCCGCCGGCGACGGGCGGCCGCTGAAGGTGACCCTCGTCGGCTCCGGGCAGGACCTGCCCGCCGTCCGTGACCGGCTGCACGGGGTGCCGGGTGTCACCTGGCGCAACTGGGTGGAGCCCGCCGACCTGCCCGCGCTGGTCGCCGCCCACGACGTCTGCCTCGGGATCTTCTCCGCGACCCCCAAGGGGCTGCGCGTGGTGCCGAACAAGGTCTTCCAGGGGCTGGCCGCCGGGTGCGTGGTCGTCACGTCGGACACGGAGCCGCAGCGCCGGCTGCTGGGCGACCACCTCGAGCTCGTCGCGCCGGCCGACCCCGCCGCCCTCGCCGAGCGGCTCCTCGCCCTGCGCGACCCCGCCGCGCTCGCCGCCGCCCGCGCCCGCGCCGCCACCGGGCGCGGCCTCGTCCGCCCCGCCGCCGTCGTCGACCCCCTGGTCGAGCTGCTCGGCGCGCGCGGGGTGCGGCCGTGACGGGCGGGACCGGAGGGACGGGGGTGCTCGCGCGGGCGCTCACCGTGCTGCGCTCACCCTGGGTGCGGTGGGGCTTCCTGGTCCTCGCGATCGGGCTCGCCGTCTACGCCGTCGTCGCCGCCCGCGACGACCTCGCCCGGGCCGCCGCGGAGCTGTCCTGGCAGCGCCTCGCCGTCGCCCTCGTGCTGTCCGTCGCGTTCGTGCTGTGCACCTTCGTGTCGTGGCGGGTCGTCCTCGCCGACCTCGGCGCGCCCGCCGGGTTCCGCGTCGCGCTGCGCGTCTTCGGCCTCAGCCAGCTCGGCAAGTACGTCCCCGGCGGGGTCTGGAACGTGGTCGCCGCGGCCGAGCTCGGCGTCGGGCACGGCATCGCGCGCCGCACCTCGGTCACGACGACGGCGGTCGCCACGCTGGTGGGCGTCGTCTCCGGCGCGGTCGTGGGGGTCGTGGCGCTGCCGTTCGTCGCCACCGGGGCGCTCGGGTCCGCGGGCCCCGTCCTGTGGCTGCTGCCCGCCGTCGCCGTCGTCCTCCTGCCGCCCGTGCTCAACCGGCTCGTCGCGTGGGCGCTGCGCGTCGCCCGCCGGCCCCCGCTGGAGCGGCCCCTGGGCTGGCGCGGCCTGGGCGCCGCGACCCTGTGGTCCGTGGCCGGGTGGCTGCTCGCGGGCACGCAGGTCTGGGTACTGGCCGTCGGCCTCGGCATGCCCGCCGACGCCCGCGGCGTCGCGCTCGCCGTCGGCGGCTACGCCCTCGCCTGGGTGGTCGGGTTCCTCGTCGTCGTGGTGCCCGCCGGCGCGGGCGCGCGCGAGCTGGTGCTGCTCGCCGTCCTCGCCGGGGCGCTGCCGCACGCCGAGGTGCTGCTGCTGGTGCTCGTCAGCCGCGTGCTGGTGACGCTCGCCGACCTGGCGCTCGCGGGCGCCGGCGCCCTCGCCCGGCCGAGGTAGTGGGGATCCTGCCGAGGTAGTGGCCCAGACCACTACCTCGGCAGGCCCGGGCTACTTCGTCAGGCGGGCGGGATCAGGCGCGGAGCGTCGCGAGGTGGTCCTGGACGGCCTGGTGGGTGGGTAGCAGGCCTTGGGCCTTGGCCTGGGTGAGGGTGGGGGCGGTGGTGTCCTTGTCGGACAGCTGCGGTGTGAGGGGGGTGCCGTCGGGGGCGGTGGTGGGCCAGGCGATGCCGATGTCGGGGTCCAGGGGGTGGATGCCGTGCTCGTGGGCGGGGTTGTAGCCGGTGGAGCACAGGTAGAGGACGGTGGAGTTGTCCTGCAGGGACATGAAGGCGTGGCCGAGGCCTTCGCCGAGGTAGATGGCGCGGCGGTGGACGTCGTCGAGCAGGACGGAGTCCCAGCGCCCGAACGTCGGCGACCCGACGCGGAGGTCGACGACGACGTCGAGGACGGCGCCGGTGGCGCAGGTGACGTACTTGGCTTGGCCGGGCGGGACGTCGGCGAAGTGGATGCCGCGCAGGACGCCGGCGGCGGAGACGGAGGCGTTGGCCTGTTGCAGGTCGAGGGAGTGGCCGAGGGTGTCGGTGAAGGGGCCGGCTTTGAACCATTCGAGGAAGACGCCGCGGGGGTCGCCGTGCTGGGTGGGGGTGATCTCGTAGGCGCCGGGCACGGCCAGCTCGCGGAACTGCACTGGTGCTCCTCCAAGGATGGGCAGAGTCGGTGAGCGTGAGCGGACCGGGCCGGCCCGCTCACGCCTAGGATCGCAGGCGTGAGCACCGTCGCCTCCGATGCCGTCCGCGATGTCGCCTCCCACGCCGCCCGCGTGGACGAACCCGCCGGGGCCGCCGCGCCCCGTTGGCTCGTGGTGGGGGCGGGCGGGATGCTCGCTCATGACCTGCTGGCCGTCCTGCGTGGAGCGGGCGTCCCCGTCCGCGCCGCCGGCCGCGCGGAGCTCGACGTCACGGACGCGGCCGCGGTGGCGGCCGCCGTGCGTGACGTGGACGTGGTGGTGAACTGCGCGGCGTGGACGGCGGTGGACGACGCCGAGTCGCACGAGGCGGACGCGTTCGGGGTGAACGCGGTCGGTGCGGCGCACCTGGCGAGGGCGGCGCACGCGGCGGGGGCGCGGCTGGTGCAGGTGTCCACGGACTACGTGTTCGACGGTGCGGCCAGCCAGCCGTACGCGGAGGACGCCCCGATGAGGCCGGTGTCGGCGTACGGGCGGACCAAGGCCGCGGGGGAGTGGGCCGTCCGGGCGGAAGCCCCCGACCACCTGATCGTCCGGACCGCCTGGCTCTACGGCGCGCACGGCGCGTGCTTCCCGAGGACGATGGCGCGCCTCGCCGCCGAGCGCGACGAGCTCACGGTGGTCGACGACCAGGTCGGTCAGCCGACGTGGACGCGTGACCTGGCCGACCTGATCGTCCGTCTGGTGGAGGCGGGCGCCCCGGCGGGGACGTATCACGGCACGGCGTCGGGGCAGACGTCGTGGTTCGGGTTCACGGGCCGGATCCTGGCGTCTGCGGGGCTGAGCACGCCGTTGGAGCCCACGACGTCGGCCGCGTTCGTGCGTCCCGCTCCTCGGCCGGCCTGGTCGGTGCTCGGTCACGACGCCCTGCGGGCCGTCGGGGTCGAGCCGATCGGCGACTGGGCCGCGCGGTGGGACGCCGCCGCGGCCGACGTGCTGGCAGGCTGACCCGCAGCCACCGTCGTCCGGCCGAAGGAGCGCCCGTGCCACCCGTCGCCACCACCCCGCCCCCGCTCACGCTGTACGGCAGCCTGCGGTGGGACGTCGTGGAACCGCTGCTGCCGGGCGCCGCGGGCCGCGTGCTCGAGGTCGGGTGCGGCCAGGGCGCCGTCGGCGTCCGCCTCGCCGCACGCGCCGCCGCGTACACCGGGGTCGAGCTCGACGCAGACAGCGCCCGCGTGGCCGAGCAGCGGCTCGTCGACGCCGGCGTCCCCGGCACCGTCGTGCACGGGCCCCTCGAGGCCCTGCCCGCCGCCGAGCGCTTCGACCTCGTCTGCGCCTTCGAGGTCATCGAGCACATCGACGACGACGCGGCCGCCCTGCGCGAATGGGCCGCGCGGCTGCGCCCCGGCGGCATGCTCCTGCTCTCCACCCCCGCGTGGCAGCGCCGGTTCGGGCCCATGGACGAGGCCGTCGGCCACTTCCGCCGCTACGACCCGGCCGTCCTCGTGGCGCTTCTGCGCGACGCGGGTCTCGTCGACGTCGGCCTGCGCCTGTACGGCGTCCCCCTCGGCTACGCGCTGGAGGCGGCGCGCAACCAGCTCGCCCGCCGCCGCCCCGGGCTGCGCGAGGAGGGCAGCACCGCCGACCGCACCGCGCGCAGCGGCCGGCTCTTCCAGCCGACGACAGGGACGCAGGGCGCCCTGGTGAGTGCTGCGACCTGGCCGTTCCGCGTCGTGCAGCGCGCGTTCCCGCGCACGGGCACAGGTCTCGTCGCTTGGGGGAGGGCACCGCGCGGCTGACCGGGCCCGGCTCGATCCCGACCGAAGGGCCGGGTGGTGGGGATGTCGCGTCGCGAGGCTGGACGGGGCAGGCGGTCGGGGCGGGGTGTCGTGCCCCGAGGCGCGCCATCCGCGCTCTCGTCCCTCGGGTGCTCCCGCCAGGCCCGACCAGCCTCGGGACACGACACCCCGCCCCGCCCGCCTCGTGCGTGGCGCTCGTCGAGCGCGCGGCGGGAGGGGGAGCAGATCAGGAGTCGAGGAGGCCGAGCAGGTAGGAGCCGTAGCCGGACTTCACGAGCTTCTCCGCCCGGACGCGCAGCTCGTCGTCGGTGAGGAACCCGCGGCGCCAGGCCACCTCCTCGGGCGAGCCGATCTTGAGGCCCTGCCGTCGCTCGACCGTGCGGACGTAGTCGGACGCCTCGAGGAGCGAGTCGAAGGTGCCCGTGTCGAGCCAGGCGGTGCCGCGGGGCAGCACTTCGACCTGGAGGGTGCCGCGGCGCAGGTACTCCTTGTTGACGTCGGTGATCTCGTACTCGCCGCGCGCGGACGGCTCCAGGTTCTTGGCGATCTCGACGACGTCATTGTCGTAGAAGTACAGGCCGGGGACGGCGTAGCTGGACCGGGGGTGCGCGGGCTTCTCCTCCAGGGAGAGGGCGCGGCCCTCACCGTCGAACTCGACGACGCCGTACGCCGTCGGGTCGGCGACCCGGTAGGCGAAGACGGCGCCCCCGACCAGGCCGTGGAAGCGGGTGAGCCTCCGGCCCAGCCCGGGGCCGTAGAAGATGTTGTCGCCGAGCACGAGGGCGACCTCGTCCTGCCCGACGAACTCCGCCCCGAGCACGAACGCCTGCGCGAGGCCGTTCGGCTCGGCCTGGACGGCGTACTCGATCGAGACGCCGAACTCGGAGCCGTCGCCGAGGAGTCGGTGGAACTGCGGCGCGTCGTGCGGGGTGGTGATGACCAGGACGTCCCGGATGCCCGCGAGGATCAGCGTCGACAGCGGGTAGTAGATCATCGGCTTGTCGTAGACGGGCACGAGCTGCTTGCTCACGCCGAGCGTGATGGGGTGCAGGCGAGTGCCGCTGCCCCCGGCCAGGATGATGCCGCGCATGGCAGTTCATTGTGCTGCACCCGGGCCGTCCCGGCCGGGTGAACCTGCGGCGCCTCAGAGGTCGGCGGTGACCCGCTCCGTCTCGCGCAGGCGGGCGAGGCGCGCGGGGTCTGCCGCGAGCTCCGCCGCGGTGGCCGCGGACGCGAGCACCACGGAGCCGTCGGCGGCCCAGGTCGCGAGCAGGCCGCGCAGCAGGTCCGCGAGGGGGAGCGCGCCGTCGACGAGGACGCGCTCCGCGGACGGGCGCGGCGCGCCCAGCAGGTCGGCGAACGCGACCGGGTCGGTGCCGGTCGCCTCGAGCGCGATGGTGGCGGGGTCGGTCTCGGGCGCCCAGCCGATGACGTCGCCGTAGGTCATGACCGCTCCCGCGGCGTCGATCGCGCCCGCGGGGAGGTCGCCGTCGAAGGAGCGGGCCAGCGCGGGAAGGGCGACCGCCACGAGGTCGGCCGCGCCGGGACCGGACAGGACGGTGGACCAGGCGTCGGGCCGCGACGTCACGACGACGTCCCCGCCCGCGGCCGGGGCGTCGGCGAGGCGCACCGTCGCGCCGCACCGCCACGCCGCGAGCGCCCAGAGCACCCCGCGCCAGTGCGCGGGGACGTCGAGGACCACGACCGTCCCCGGTGCGACGTCGAACTCCTCGACGAGAAGGTTGACGGTCTTGTTCACCCAGTTCTGCAGGACGGCTCCGGAGAGCTCCACGCGTTCGCCGCCGTCGCCGTACCAGGTGAGCCGCGGGCGTCCCGGCTCCGACAGGACACGATCGAGCATCTGCGAGATCGTCGACGGGGTCCGGTGCGCGGCGGGGAGCGGGTTCACGCAGGTCAGCCTACGAGGGGCCCGGAGGGTCGGCGCCCCGCGCGCATGTGAATGGGCGGTGGAGATCGAGATCACTAGCACATTTCGACTTGACGCCTTCGAAAGACACGCGTGTAATTCCAGGTATGCAGTTTCCCTAAAGAACGGCATGGAGGGGCACGCCATGTGGAACTTGCTCGATGGGGACCGGGGGGTCTTCCCGTCAGACGTCGGTCGTGAGCCCGAGCGCGTAGCGCCGGTGCTGCCGTTGTTCGGTGACGCCACGGTCGACGACGAGACCCTCCTGGGGTGGCAGGAGAGAGCCCTGTGCGCCCAGACCGACCCGGAGGCCTTCTTTCCCGAGAAGGGCGGGTCCACGCGCGAGGCCAAGAAGGTCTGCACGTCCTGTGAGGTCCGGGCCGAGTGCCTGGACTACGCGCTCGCGAACGACGAGCGCTTCGGCATCTGGGGCGGGCTCTCCGAGCGGGAGCGCCGCAAGCTGAAGCGCCGCGCCGTCTGACCCGGCGCTGAACCAGGGTTGAACCGGCGGGGATGTCCGGCCCGACACGCACGGGTCGGATATCCCACGACGGGATCGGGGCCCGTCGCATCATGGCGGGCAGGATGACTGCTCCGCACCCGACCCCAGCCCGCCCCGGCGGAGAGGTCGCACCTCCGGGCGCGACCGCCGCTGTGGCGCCCGTTCCCGCCGCCGGCGACCGCATGGACGGCACCGGTGCCGTCCCGCTCGTGGTCACCGTGACGGCCGTGGTCGTCACCCGTGGCCGCACCCCGTTCCTCGACGCGACGCTCGACGCGCTCGCCCGCCAGGACCGCGCCGCCGACGAGGTCGTCGTCGTGGACGTCGGCGCCTCGGAGACCACCGCCCTGCACCCCGACCTGCGCCTCGGCGGGGCCCGCTTCGTCGCGGCGTCCGGCGTCCGCAGCCTGGGCGAGGCCGTCGACCGGGCGACCGAGGTGGTGGGCGTCCCCGAGACGGGGTGGCTGTGGATCCTGCACGACGACTCCGCCCCCGACCCGGACGCCCTCACCCGGCTGCTGCGCGCGGTGGAGCACTCGAGCGCGGTCGCCGTGGCCGGGTGCAAGCAGCGCCGCTGGCCCGTCGGCGCGGACGGGACGCCGGGCGCCGAGGCCAGCATGCTCGTCGAGGTCGGCAGCACCGTCTCCCCGCTGGGGCGGCGGATGACGGGCATCGACGACACCGAGATCGACCAGGGCCAGCACGACGCCCGCGAGGACGTGCTCGCCGTCGGGCTCGCCGGCGCGCTGGTCCGCGCGCACGTGTGGGCCGAGCTGGGCGGCACGGACCCGGAGCTCGGGCCGTTCGGCGACGGCCTGGACCTGTGCCGGCGGGCGCGGCTCGCGGGCCATCGCGTGGTCGTGGTGCCCGACGCCGTGGTGCGGCACGCGCAGGCGTCGCTGCTCGGCCTGCGCGGCCGCCCCTCCGCCGCGCCCGACCTCGAGGCGTCGCGCTACCCCCGGCGCCGCAGCCAGCTGTACCTGCGCCTCGTCGACGCCCCGCTGCCCCTGCTGCCCTTCGTGTGGCTCGCCACGCTGCTCTGGTCGCCGTTCGCCGCCATGTACCGCCTCGCGCTGAAGCGGCCCGCGCACGCCCGCGACGAGCTGGTCGCGGCGGTGGTGACCACCCTGCGGGTGGTGCCCCTGTACCGGGCCAGGCGGCGCGCAGCCCGGACCCGGCGGCTGCCGCGGCGGGTGCTGACGCCGCTGCTCGGCACGTGGCGGCAGGTGCTCGGCGAGCGTCGCGACGCCCGGTTGGCCCGCGCCGAGGCCCAGCGCGCGCGGTGGGCGCCCAGCGAGCTGGAGCGCGCGGACCTGCGTCGCCTCGCGGGGACCCGGCGCGTCGTGCTGGCCGTGGTGGTGGCGGCGGTCGTGGCGCTCGACGTCGCGCTGTTCGGGCCGTGGCAGGGCGTCCTGGCCGACGGCGGCCGGGTGGTGGGCGGCGGGCTGCTGCCCGCGCCGGGGACGGTCGGCGACGTGTGGCAGGCCGCGACGTCCGGCTGGGTGCGCGACGGGCTCGGCGTCCGCGCGGCGGCCGACCCGTTGCTGCTGCCGCTGACGGCGTTCGCGGCCCTCGCGGGCGGCGGGCTGCAGACGGCCGTGAACGCCCTCGTGCTGGCCGCGTTGCCGCTGGCCGCCCTCGGCGGATGGTTCGCGGCGGGGTCGCTGACCCGCTCGGTCGTGGTGCGCGCCGTCGCCGCCCTGGCCTGGACGGCGGCGCCCGGGTTCCTCGCGTCCCTGGGCTCGGGCCGGCTCGGCGCGGTGCTCGTGCATCTCACCCTCCCGTGGCTGCTCGTCGCCGTGCTGCGCACCGTCGGGGCGCACGCGCGCGACGTCGTGCACACGCCCGCCCGCCGGCGCGGGTCGCTGGGCGCCGCGGGCGCCGCCGGGCTGCTGCTGGCCGTCGCCGTGTGCGCCGCGCCGATCCTGCTGCCGGTGGCGGTGGTGCTCCTCGGCGTCGCGGCCCTCGTCGTGCGGCGGTCGTGGCGGTCGCTGCTGCTCGTGCTGCTGCCGGCCGTCGTCGTCCCGCTGCCCTTCTGGGGCGAGGTGCTCGGCAGCTGGTCGGACGGCGGGTGGCGCCTGCTGGTGGCGGAGCCCGGCGCGCCGCTGGCCGCGCAGGGCACCCCCACCGCGGTGGAGCTGCTCCTGGGCCTGCCGGGGGACACCGTGTGGTTCGAGCCGTGGCTCGGCGCCGACGGCGTGCTCGGCCGCCTCGCGGTGGTCGGGCCCGCGCTGCTGGGCGCGGCCGTCCTCGTGCTCGCGGCCGTCGCCCTGGTGCGGCGCCGGGCGGTGCGCGGGGTGCGGCTCGCCTGGCTCGCCGCGGCCACCGGCCTGTCCGTCGCGGTGGTGGCCGTCGCGACGGTCGTCGCCAGCGGCACCACGGCGGACGACGACGCGGCGAGCGTCACCGGCTGGCCGGGTGTGGGGCTGTCGGTGCTGCTCCTGGCGCTGGGCGCGGCCGCGATCTGCGCGCTCCCGACGACGGGCCGGGTCCCGACGGTGGCTCCGGTCGCCCGGCCCGAGCGAGGTCGGCTGCAGCGCGTCGGGGTCGCGGGGGTCGTGGCCGTCGGCGTGATCGCCCTCGCGCTGCCCGCGGCGCAGCTCGGCTCCTGGGTGCTCGGCTCCACCGGTGGCGGGGCCGTCGGCGACCTGCACGCCGCGGAGCAGCCCGTCGTGCCGGCGGTCGGCACGCAGATGCAGGCGCCGCCGCGCTCCGCGCGCGTCCTGGAGGTCGACCGGGTGCAGCCTGGCGGCGAGGGCGCGACGTCCGGTGCCGCGGTGGTGGACTACGCCCTGCTGCACGCCGACGGCACTCGGCTGGAGGACTCGTCGACGGTCGTGCGGGCCCGGGCCGCCGGGGTCCTCGCCGGCCCGGAGCGCGCGGACACCGCGCTGCTCGACCAGGTCGTGGCCGAGGTGGCGACCGGCCGGTCCACGGACGTGGCCGACCGGCTCGCGGCGCTCGGTATCGGGGCGGTGCAGGTCCCCGTCGGCGGCGACGCCGACCTCGTCACCACGCTCGACCTGGTGCCCGGCCTCGCGCGGGTCACCGAGGAGGGCGCGCTGGTCTGGCGCGTCACGACCGACGGACCCGCGCCCGGCTGGGCGACGGTGCTGCGTGGCGACGCCGGCGGCGAGCCCACGCCGTTCTTCGCGCCGAAGAGCGCCGTGCGGACGGTGCCGTCCGACGGGACCGGCGTGAGCGCGCGGCTGACCCGGGGCGGGCAGGAGCGCACGCTGCGGATTGCCGAGTCGGCGGACCCGGGCTGGCGCGCCACGCTCGACGGGCGGCGGCTGGCCGCGGTCGACGCCGGCGGGACGCAGGCGTTCGCCGTCGGACCCGACGCCGGGCGGGTGCAGGTGGCCTACGAGTCGCCGCACCGCACCGCGTGGCTCGGGCTGGCGGGCGTCGTGCTCCTGGTGCACGTGCTGCTGGCGCTGCCGGTCGGACGGCGGCGCGGGCGATGACGGCGCGGATGACGGCGCGGCGCGACGGAAGGACGGGCGAGGACGTGGCGGACACCCGGGTGCGGCGCGGCGTGCGCGCCACGGCGGCGGCGGTCACCGGTCTGGCGGCCGTGGCGGCGCTGGCCGCCGTGGCCGTCCTCGGCGACCAGTGGGCGCAGTCGTGGACGGGAGCGGAGCAGCGGGCCGTCGCGGCCGGGACGCGGACGGTGGGCGTGCAGCCCGCCGACGTGACGCTCGTGTGCCCGCGGCCGGTCGCGCTGCCGGACGGCGCCGACGTCGGCGACTCCCAGTTCGACGCCACGCCCGTGCCCACCACCAGCCGGCTCGGCGCCGTCGTGCTGGGCGGCGCGACGGGCGACGTGAGCACGACGGGGCTCGACGGGAGGTCCGCGGCACCGTTCGCCGTCGGGGACGCCGGGGCGGCGCAGCAGGCGGACGTGACCGGCACCCGCGTGCTGCGGGCGACGCCGGTCGCGGACGAGCCGTTCCGCGCCGCGGGCACGATGGCGTCCGTGACGACGCAGGGCGACCTGCGCGGGCTGGGCGCCGGGTCGTGCGCCGCGCCGTCGACGTCGGCATGGCTCGTGGGCGGGGGCACCGAGGTGGGCCAGACGGCCACCCTCACCGTGCAGAACCCGTCCGAGCGCCCCGCGACCGTCGCCCTCGACGTGTACGGCCCGAACGGTCCCGTGGCACTGGGCGGCAGCGGCACGTTCACCGTCGCGCCGCACGACCTGGTGACCACCCGCCTCGAGTCCGTGGCCCCGGAGCAGGACCGGCTCGCGGTGAACGTGCGCGCCTCGGGCGCTCGCGTCACCGCGGCGCTGCAGACGCAGGCGATCGACGGGCTGCTGCCCGCCGGCGTCGACCTGCTGACGGCGGGTGCGAGCCCGCGGCAGACCCTCGCCGTGCCCGGCGTGCAGAGCCGCGGCGAGGCGGTCGACGACCCCCACGCCCCGCGGCTGCGCGTCCTCGTGCCGGGCGAGGCCGACGGGACGGCCCGCATCAGCGTGTACGGGCCGTCGGGGCCGGTCGTGCTGCGGGGCGCCGACGAGGTGGAGCTGCCGGCGGGCGTCGTGACGGACGTGCCGCTGGGCGGCCTGCCGGAGGGCGCGTACACCGTGGTGGTCGACGCCGACGTGCCGGTCGTGGGCGCTGCGCGCTCGGACCGGCCGGGCGCGCAGCCCGACGACTCCGTGGTGGACGGCACGCCCTACGACGTGGCGTGGTCCGCCGGGCAGCCGGTCGCCGTCACCGGCGCGGCAGGGGCCGCGGGCCAGCTGGGCGTGCCCGGGGGAGTGGCCACGGGGATCGTGCTGTCGGCGCTGCCCGCGGTGCGCGACCCCGACACCGACCCGGCCGGCGTCGTGCCGGTGACGCTGCGGGCCTACGACGCGTCGGGGGCCGAGATCGGCAGCACGGACGTCGACCTCACCGCCGGGGCCACCTCCTCGGTCGAGCTGGCGGACGTCGTCGACGACGGCGCCGTGCCCGCCGGCGTGAGCGTGGACCGGGGCGACGCGGAGGGCGGCGACGTGGCGGTGACGTGGGCCGCCGTGCTGCGCGCCGACGACGGGACCGCGTCCGCGGGGACCCTCGTCGCGTCGGTCGCGCCCACCCCCGCGGTCACCACCCCCGGCGCCGTCGAGGTGCGCGCCGTCGACGCCGGCTGACGCGACCTGTCAGGGCCACGGTCACGCATACCTTGCCCTGGCCCTGACAGCTCGCGGGCGGGTCAGGAGTCGTAACCGGGGTCGATCTCCTCGGGCGTGCGGGCCAGCAGGTGCGCCACCTGCTCGACGACGACGTCGCGCACGAGGTCGGCGCGGTCGGCGTCGTCGGCGGCGCGGAAGTCCACGGGGCGGCGGTACACCACGACGCGTGCGGACCGGCCGGACTCGGCGGGGAAGCACCGGCCCAGCGGCACGCCGTCGGACTCCCACGGCGCGGGCTCCGACGGCGGCACGTCCTCGACGGCGAACTCCGTCCCCGCGAGCTGCGGGCCCCACCGGCGCTGCAGCGACTCGACGACGTCGAGCACCAGGTCGTCGAACTGTTCGGCGCGGGTGCGGTGCGCCGGCATCCCCGGCGGCAGCAGCGGGCCGCGGACGCCGCGCCCCCGCCGGTCCCGGCGCCGCACGGGGGGCACGGGCGCGGGAGCCGGCACGCGTTCGGGGTCGGGCGAGGGGTCGGCGGCGTGGTGCACCCGACGAGCCTAAGCCGGGTGCGGACCTGGGCGGGGAACCTGGGCGCGGGCCTCGTCGCAGGTCTCGTCGCGGGTCTCGTCGCGGGTCACGGTGCGATCACGAGGGCGCCGGTGCGGCGAGCCCCGCGCGCCGCCCCCCGGCCGCGGCGTATTGTCCCGGACGTGAGATCGGTGAGGCAGTGCTCGCGCACGGCATGCACGCATGCCGCCGTCGCGACGCTCACGTACGTGTACGCGGACTCCACGGCCGTGCTGGGTCCGCTCGCGCAGCACGCCGAGCCGCACAGCTACGACCTGTGCGCCCAGCATGCGGAGGGGCTGACCGCTCCCCGCGGGTGGGAGGTCGTGCGCCTCACGCCCGCGTTCGAGGAACCCGCGCCGTCCCCCGACGACCTGTCCGCGCTCGCGGAGGCCGTCCGCGAGGCCGGACGCGTGCGCCAGGAGCCGGCGAGCGAGCCCTCGTCGGTCACCGAGACCGCCCGCCGCGGCCACCTGCGCGTGCTGCGCGAGGCCGACTGACCGGTCGCGGCCCACGCCGCCCCTGCCGCCTCTCCGCCCGCCCTTCCTCCGCCCTCCTGCGGCGCTCGTCCCTCGCCGCCGTCGTGCGCCGTCGCGCGCCGACGTCGTGCGCCGTCGCGCGCCGACGTCGTGCTGCCACCGACGTCGTGCTGCCACCGACGTCGTTCGGCGGCCGGCGCGGCGGGCGAGGCGAACCCCGTGCGCCGGACGGCGAACTCCGCGGTGCGCGCGGGGCCCGGGGGCGGGCCCGGCACGCCCCCGGGTGAACGCCGCGGGGCCGCGCGATGAACTCTTGGAACGTTCCGTCGACGTTCTCGCGAAGACGCCCGGACGGGCCCCCGGGCGTGCCTAGTCTCCTGGCAGGTCACTGGGAGCGCGGCTCCCGCAGGAGCAGGGAGCGGGCCCCGTCGGGGCCGGGAAGGGCGGGCCGGTGGAGGCTCTGAGCCGACTGGACGTGACGCGGCCGGTGGTCCTCGTGACCGCGCGCGTGTCGCTGGAGGAGATCGACTACGCGAGCCTCCCGGCCGGCGCGTACGTGTTCCGCGAGGGGGACGTCGCCGCGGAGGACCACTTCTGGTTCGGCCGCGAGATCGCCGCGTGGTTCGTGCCGCCCCGGCAGGCCGCCCTGGCGAAGGTGCGGGCCACCGTCTACCGCGGCGACTACGAGATCGGCGCGGTGCTCACCGACCTGCGCCGCGCCGAGCAGCTCGTGGCGCACACCCTCGAGGGCATGGTCCGCGACGGGCAGCTCGAGGACTGGGCGGACTACCTCGTGCGCACGCCGGCCACGGCGGCGGTCCTCGCGGACCCGCACCCGCCGAGCATGCTCACCGCGATGCTCGCGACGGCGCTGTCGCTCGGCTTCGAGCAGGTGGTGGTGCTGGACGGCCAGACCGACGGCACGTACGTGGGCAAGGTGCGCCGCTCGATCCTCACCGAGGACGCGGTCACGGCCGGGCTGCGCTCGTCGAGCCGGGTCGCGTACTCCTACGAGCTGGGTCACCTCAAGCGGCTGCGCGACGCGTTCCCCGGGGCCGCCATCGTCGACGGGGCCGCGAGCGAGCCGCTCAAGCAGTTCGTCTCCCACGCCCCGGCCGTGGCGGGGGCCCGCATGACGCCGGAGGCGAAGCCCGGCGCCGACCTCGCGACGCACCGGCTCGCGGCGACGCGGCAGACGCCCTCGGGCGAGCGGCGGGTGGCGTACGTGACCTACTTCGACGACGACGGGTACTTCTGGGGCGCGCTGGCCATGGCGCGGTCGTTGGCGGCGGTCTCGTCCTACCCGCTCCTGGCCCTCGTCCCGGCGGGCTACCGGATCCCGGACGTGCCGTTCCTCCCGGAGAACCTCACGATCGTGCGTGCCCCGCGCATCCGCAACGAGCTCTTCGGCGGCAGGCACCAGGGGCGGTTCGAGTTCACGTTCTCCAAGCTCGGCGTCTTCGCGCTGACGTTCCTCGACCGCGGCGTCTACCTCGACGCGGACACCGTGGTGCTCGACGGGCTCGACGAGCTGTTCGACGGCGACGGGTTCGCCGCGGCGCCCGACTTCGGCTTCACGCTGCACCGCGAGATCTTCAACAGCGGCGTCTTCGCCTTCACGCCGGACGCCGACGTCTTCCGCGACATGATGGCGAAGAACGGCACGCTCGAGTCGTACGACGGCGGCGACCAGGGCTTCCTGAACAGCTACTTCCCGGACGTCGCCTGGCTGGACAGCTCCTACAACACGCTGTGGCGGATGCTCGAGTCGAACCCCGGCGTCGTCGGGCTCGGCGACGTCAAGGTGCTGCACTTCGTCGGCCCCAAGCCGTGGAACCGCGCCCCGGAGCTGCCCGAGTCGCTCGTCGGCCTCTGGCTCGACCGCCTCGGCCCCGACTACCTGGGCTACCTCACCCTCTGGCAGCTCGGGCGCGAGCGGGCCCGGCGCGACGCCGAGGCCGCCGAGGCCGCGGCGGACGGGCCGGGCGGCGCGGGTGGCGCCGCGTCTCCGGGTCTGCCGGCGGGGGTGCTCGGCGGGGTCACGACCAGCAAGCGCTGGCTCGTGGCGCGCGAGCTCATGGACTCCGGCCGGCTCGACGAGGCCGAGCAGGTGGCGCTGCACAACCTCGAGCGGTGGCCCGGGTCGGTGCGCAACCTGCGGGTGCTCGCGCAGGTGCAGCGCCGCCGTGGCCAGCGGCGCGCGTCCGCCGGCACGTACGCGCGGCTGTGGTCGGCGGCGGGCCGGCGCGCGGTGGGGATCCGCGCATGACCACCCTGCACCTGGTCACGGGCCTGTACTCGGCGGTCAACTCGTTCGCGTCCCGGTACGTGGGGCCCGAGGACGACCATCACGTCGTCGTCCTCTTCTCCGACCCGGCGGACGAGCCGGTGCTGGCCGAGCGGATCCGCCGCCTGCGGGGCGTGCGGAGCGTCGCCTTACTCCCCGAGCCCGCGGAGTACCTCGAGATCCTCGCGGACCCCGAGCGGATGACCGCCCTGTGCGGCGGGAGGACGCCCGGGCAGCTGCGGATGTTCCTGTCGCACTCGCACTGGCTGCTCGACGCCCTCGCCGGGGCGTTCCCCGACGCCGGGGTGAGCCTGTTCGAGGAGGGGATGGCCGGGCTCTACCCGGACAACCTGCGAGCCCTGACGTTCCTGGACCGGGTGGTGCGCGTCGAGTACCACCACTACCTCGGCGCGTTCGCCCCGCTGTCCGCCCTCGACCGCCCGGAGCTGTTCGAGGAGATCGACGCGACCGCGTTCACGGGCGCGCTGGAGCGGGCCTGCGGCCGGCACGACGCCGGCCTCACCCCCGACACGGTGGTGCTGGTGGAGCAGTACTTCGACCGCAAGGGCGACGCGGTCTCCACCGACGAGCTCGTCGACGTCTACCGCGACGCCGTCGAGGCGCTGCTGGCCAAGGGCTACCGCGTCGCCTACAAGCCGCACCCCCGGCACGCGTCGGCCGTGCACGACCGGATCGCCGCGGCGCTGCCGGCGGACGCGGCGGCGGGCCTGAGCCTCATGTCGGGCCGCGACCTGCCCCTCGAGGTGCTGATCGCGACGTCGCGGCCGGCCGCCGTCGTCGCCGTGAGCTCGACGCTGCTGCTCACCGCACCGCACCTGCTCGGGGTGCCGTCGTTCCGGGTGGACGTCGACTTCGGGCTGCGGATGTCGGCGAGCCTGGGCGCCGAGCGCACCGGGCAGCTCGCCACCTACCTGGCCCTGCGGGACCGGGTGCCCGCGCTCGACCGGCTCCCCGCCGCCGACGTGGGGGTCGACCCCTGGACGGTGCTGGAGCGCCAGTTCGACGCGGTGCCGCCGACCACCCAGGACCCGCTGCTCGCCGCGGTGCGCGGCGTCGGTGGGGCGGTCACCTCCGCGCTGCCGGCCGCGTTCCGCACCGTGCTCGCGACGCCGGCCCGGCACGTCTCGTTCGACGTGTTCGACACCCTGGTGACGCGGCCGGCGGGCCGGGCGGCGGACCTGGTGAGCGTGCTCGACCGCGAGCTCGCGCCGGACCTGCCGCCCATGGCGCGCTACAGCAACGCGCGCAACGCGGCCGTGAGCACCCTGCGCGCGGCCGACCGGGCCTCTGGCACGGAGCGGGACGAGTACCCGATCGAGGCCGTGGCCGACCAGACGGCGCGGCTGCTGGGCGGCGTCCCCGACGGCAAGACCCTGCTCGCGGCCGAGGTCGCGCTCGAGGAGCGGCACCTCGCGCCGCGCGCCCTCGGGGCGGCGCTCATGCTGTTCGCGCACCGGCTCGGCAAGCGGGTCGGCCTCGTCTCCGACACCTTCTACTCCGCCGCCGAGCTGCTCGAGCTGGTGGGGCCGCACCTGCCGGTCGAGCCGCGGTTCGTCGTCGCGTCGGCCGACGCGGACGCGACCAAGGCGTCCGGCGCGCTGTTCGACGTCGTCCTGCGCGAGCTCGGCACCGACGCCGGCGACCTGCTGCACGTCGGCGACAACCGGGTCTCCGACGTCGAGCGCGCCGCCGAGCGCGGCATCGAGACCCTGCACGTGCCCGCGGCCGCCGACGCCGCCCGGCGCACGCACGCGCTCGGCGGGCTGTGGCGGGGGTGCCGCGAGGAGAAGGGCCTGTCCCTCGTCAAGGGGGTCGTCGCGCAGCGGTTCTTCGACAACCCGTTCGTCGCCTTCCCGAAGGGCGCCGTCACCCTCGGCACCCCCTACGCGCTCGGGTACGCGGTGGCGGGCCCCGCCCTGCTCGGCTGGACCCTCTGGGTGGCGCGCCAGGCGCGCGACCTCGGGTACGACGACGTGTCGTTCCTGGCCCGCGACGGGTACGTGCCGCACCGCGTCTACGAGCGGCTGCGCGCCACGGACCCCGACCTGCCGCCGGGGCGCTACCTGCTGGCGTCGCGGCGCGCCGCCTTCCAGGTGTTCTCCGGCGACCCCGCGCACGTCGCCGCGACGCAGTTCGTGCACGGGCTCAACCCCGCGAACACGCCGCGCACGCTCCTCACCACCCGGTTCGGGGCGGGCGTCGTCGGGCTGCTGGAGCCCGCCCTCGCGCGCGCCGGGATCGCGGAGCTCGACGCGCCGCTCGGCCGGGACCGCGCGGCCGCCCTGACGGCCGTGCTCGTGGAGCACGCCGAGCAGGTCGCGGCGGCGTGCGCCGGGCGCAGCGCCGCAGCCCGCCGGCACTACGCCGAGCGGCTCGGCACGGCCGAGCGGCCCGTCGTCGTCGACCTCGGGTACTCGGGGTCGTCGCAGCGGGCGATCATGACGAGCCTCGGGCGGCGCGTCGACGGCCTGTACTTCACCGGCATGGAGCACGCCCTGGAGTACGCCGTGATCACCGGCGCCCGGTTCGAGCCCTGGTCGCAGGACCGCACCTTCTTCCGGTACGGCACGGTGCTGGAGTACCTGCTGACGCCCGTCGGCCTGCCCGAGTGCCACGGCTTCGGGCCCGACGGGCGGCCCGTCCTCGCCCCGACCGTGGCGGTGGACCGGCGCAACGCCGAGATCCAGCGGGGCGTGGCCGACTTCGTCGACGACGTGTTCGCCCGCTTCGGCGAGCGCGTGCCGCTGCTGGCGATGCGCCCCGACTCCGCCACCTGGGCGCTGTCGCGCCTCCTCGAGGCGCCGACGGCCGCCGACGCCCGCATGCTGGCGGGCGCGCTCCAGGACGACGCGACCGGGTCCGGCACCACCGGCCTCATGGACGCCTGGCAGCCGGGGCGCGACGCGCTCGCGGCGGCCTGAGACGAGAGGAACCTCATGACGACGCCGGCCACCCCCGCACGGCTGTTCTCCTGGCAGTACTACACGCACAACAACTACGGCGACGCGCTGCTGGCGGAGGCCGTGCGCTACCTCTTCCACTCGTTCGGCGGGCAGCGCTGCTTCCGCGTGGAGGACGGCGCGGACAGCCGATACCCCGTCGGTCCGCGGCTCGTGGAGAAGGCGAACACGTACGACGCCGGCCTGATCGCGGGCGGCGGCGTCATCATCCCGCGCAACCACGACCTGTCCGGATGGGCGTTCCGGTCGAGCGTCGCGACGGCCCGGAAGATGCGGCGCACGATCGTCTTCGCGGTCGGCTTCAACCTCTACCGCAACCACCGGGGGCTCTCCCCGAAGTTCACCGAGCACTTCGAGGCGGTCATCGAGAACTCGCCGTTCGTGGGGCTGCGCAACCACGGCTCCATCGAGCGGCTCAAGGAGGTCGTGGACCGGCGGTTCCACGACCGCATCGTGTTCCAGCCCTGCCCGACGACGTTCCTGCGCCACCTCGTGGACGGCGCCGGCGACCCGGACGCCGTGCCCGAGCGCTCGCGGCGCGTGACCCTGCAGGTGACCCGCTCGCCGTCCGAGCAGGACGACCGCGTCGCCGACGAGGTGCTGCGGGCCTGCCGGTCCCTCCGGCAGGCGGGGTACGAGATCGAGCTCGCGTCGTTCTTCGCCAAGTTCGACACCCCGGTCGTCGACCACCTGCGCGCGCACGGCTTCGACGACTTCACGTTCGTCGAGATGAACACCCAGGGGCGGGACATGCTCCTCGGCCCGCGCCACTTCTCGCAAGTGCCGGTCGTGGTCTCCACGCGGGGCCACGGGGCCATGGTGCCGTTCGGCGCCGGCTCGCTCGTGGTGCCGATCGACACCTCCCCGAAGATGGTCTACTTCGCCCGCGAGGTGGGCGTCGACGACCTCCTGATCGACGTGGACGACCCGGACCTCGGCGCGCGGATCGTCGCCAACGTCGAGCGGTGCCACGACGAGTACGCCGCCCGGCAGGACCGCGCCCGCGCCGAGCGCGAGCGGCTCTACGACGTCTCGCTCGAGAACCTCTCGCGGATCTACCACGCGCTCACCGGCCGGGTGCCGTCCGAGCGCGAGTGCCTGCCGCTCGGCGAGCTCGAGGTGTGGCTGTCCAGCCGCCTGCACGCGAAGTCCATGGCGCTCGAGGGCCGGACCCGCGGCGAGGCCGCCCAGGCGGCACAGGCAGCCCAGGCGGCACAGGCGGCGCAGGCCGCGCAGGCGGCCGCCGCCGCGCCGGCGCCCGTGTCGGCCCCCCGGTCGGACCTGGACCGCGCCGACGTCGCGCGCGCGTGGCTCCGCGAGCGGCGCGAGGAGCTGTACGCCGACGGGGACGTGGCGCGCGCCACGCAGGTGCGCCGCGCGCTCGAGGTGGTGTCGGACCCCACGGCCCCGGCGACGACCGCCGGGCGCGGCGCGCGGTACGTGCGCCGCCGGCTGGGCCTGGGGCGGGAGAGCCGCTGACGAGGAGGACGCGATGGGCGGGACCACGGGAGAGGACCGGGGCGACCGGCGCGGGGGAGCGCGCCGCAGGCTGCTGAGGTGGGCCGACGCGCTCGCCGGCGACGAGCTCCGCCGGCTCGTCGACGCGCGCGTCGCCCGCGCCCTGGCGGAGCGGGGTGGGTCCGCGCCGCCCGTCGCCCCGGCCCCGAGGCCCCCGGCGGCCCGGCCCGCGCCCCCGCGGCCCGCCCGGGCGGCGATCGACGCGCACGCCGCGCGCCCGTGGCTGGCGGACGGCCGCTCCGTGCCGACGCGGGTGCAGTCTCCCGAGCTGCGCGCCCTGCGCCGCGCCCACCCGTACACCGGGCCCGTGCTGGTCCAGGCGGGCGGGAGCCGCCCGGCCTGGATGTGGTTCGACGACGACGACCTCGTCGCGGCCGTGTCGTTCTGGTTCGGCCCCAACGCCTACGAGTCGCTCTCGACCGCCGTGTTCTCCGCGCTGGCGGCGCGCGCCGACCACGTGCTCGACGTCGGGGCGCACACCGGCGTCTTCGCGCTGGTCGCCGGGGCGTCGTCGCCCGACGTCGTCGTGCACGCCTTTGAGGTGCTGGACCGCATCGCCCGGCGGGCGACCACCAACGTGCGGCTCTCCGGGCTCGCGGGCCGCGTGCACGTGCACGCCGTCGGCGTCTCCGCCGAGCCGGGCACGCTGACGCTGCACCACAACGCGTCGGCGCGCCTCGCCACCGGGTCGTCGTTCGAGGCGATCGCCGAACGCGGCGCGGCCCGCGGGGCCACGACGACCGACGTCGAGGTCACCACGCTCGACGCCTGGTGGGACGGGGAGGGGCGGCCCCGGGTCGACCTCGTGAAGCTCGACGTCGAGCGGCACGAGCGCCACGTCCTCGCCGGGGCGCGGGGCCTGCTGGACGCCGAGCGGCCCGTACTCCTGGCCGAGGTGCTCTCCCGCGAGGACTTCGCCACGATCTACGACCTGCTCGGCCGGCGCGGCTACACGCGCGCCTGGGTGGTCGACGACGACAACCGCCGCGCCGTGCCCGTGCGGCCGGACCTCACCTACCCCTCGGGCGTCGGGTACACCTACACCCGGTACCACAACGTGCTGTTCGCGCCGGAGCGGCGGGCCGCGGACGTCGTCGCCGCGCTGGAGGGTCTCGGCGCCGCCGCGGACGCCCCCGCTGCCGCGGACGCCCCCGCTGCCGCGGACGCCCCCGCCGCCGCGGACGCCCCCGCTGCCGCGGACGCTCCCGCCGGGTGACTCAGGGCACCCAGGCGCACACGGCGTGCCCGGCTCCGGACAGCCGCAGCGGGCCGGCGTCGTGCGGGACGAAGACGGAGGCGCCGCGGCCGAGCGTCGCGGGCGCGGGGCACCCCTCGGCGCGGGCCTCGAGCTCGCCCGACAGGCACAGCACGATCCGCGGCCCCTGGTCGGGCAGCTCGACCTTCTCGTCCGGGCCGACGTCCGCCACCGTCAGCGCGAACTCCCGCACCGGCGCCCGGTAGGTGGTGACCTGGCCCCGCCCGCCCGCGGCGTGGGTGCGCGGCGGCTGCGGCGGGCGCGGCACGAACGACGCGCACTCCAGGAGCGCCGCCTCGTCGACCAGCTTGGTGGTGAGGCCGGCGCGGAGCACGTTGTCCGACGACGCCATGATCTCCACGCCCAGGCCCGACAGGTAGGCGTGCACCTCCCCGGCGGGCAGGAACAGCCCCTGGCCCGGGTCGAGGGTGACACGGTTGAGGAGCAGGGAGGCGAGCGCGCCCGGGTCGCCGGGGTGCTGGTCGGCCAGCTGCAGCACCGTCGCGTCGGCCCGGGACGACGGCGAGCCCGCCGCGAGCCGCGCGGTCACCGCGGCGACCGTGGCCGCGACGTCCGCCGCGGTGCCCGGGTCGCGCCGCGCCGCCACGAGGCGCGTGAACGCGGCCCGTACGCCGCCCGGCGACCGGTCGGCGGCCAGCAGCGCGCGCACGTCGCCCACCAGGTCGCCGTCGAGGCCGTGGAGCAGGTCGAGCACCGCGCGGGGGGCGCGGAACCCGGCCAGGCCCTCGAACTCGGTGAGTGCGACCACCATCTCGGGCTTGTGCTGGTCGTCGTGGAACGAGCGGCCCGGGTCGCCGGGGGCCAGCCCCTTCCGGTTCTCGCGGTTGAAGCCCGCGCGGGCCGCGTGCGGCTTCGGGTGCACCTGCAGGGAGAGCGCCCGGTCGGCGGCGAGCACCTTGAGCAGGTAGGGCAGGCGGGGGCCGTACTCGTCGGCGACGCGGCGGCCGAGCATTGCGTCCGGCGCCGAGCGCACCAGCTCCAGCAGGGAGCCGTCGCCGCCCACCACGGACGGCGCGCTCGGGTGGGCGCCGAGCCAGAGCTCCGCGGCCGGGTCGCCGTCGGGGGCGGTGCCGAGCAGGTCGTGCAGCCGCGTGCGCGAGCCCCAGTCGTAGTGCTGGACGGTGTTCTCCAGCGGGTAGAGCTCGGGCACGGACACCACCCTTCCACATGGGCCGCGGTCCGGGCCCGCGGCCCGTGGCAGAACCACCCGGCGGCCCACCCGCGAGGCCCCCGCCCGGACGGGCGCAGGCACGTACGCTGTGGGACGTGACGATCGACCTGGCCACCATCATCAAGGCGTACGACGTGCGCGGCACCGTGCCGGACCAGCTCTCGCCGGCCGTGGCCCGCGCGATCGGGGCGGCGTTCGCCCGCGTGGTCGCGGCGCCCGAGGGGGCGACCCGGGTCGTCGTCGGGCACGACATGCGCGACTCCGGGCCCGAGCTCGTCGAGGCGTTCACCGCGGGCGTCGCCGCCGCCGGGCTCGACGTCGTGCGGATCGGCCTGTGCTCGACCGACGGGCTGTACCACGCGTCGGGCGCCCTGGACGCGCCGGGCGCGATGTTCACCGCGTCGCACAACCCCGCCGTCTACAACGGCATCAAGCTGTGCCGCGCCGGCGCCCGCCCGGTCGGGCAGGACACCGGGTTGGCCGACGTGCGCGAGCTGGCGCAGCGGCTCCTCGACGACCCGGCCGCCGCCGAGGCGGCACCCGTCGCGGGAGAGGTGACCGACGCCGACACCCTCGCCGACTACGCCGCGTTCCTGCGCGGCCTGGTGGACGTCTCCGGCATCCGGCCGCTCAAGGTCGTGGTGGACGCCGGCAACGGCATGGCCGGGCACACCGTGCCCGCGGTGCTCGGCACGGCCGCCGGGCTGCCCGCCCTCCCGCTGGACGTGGTGCCCCTGTACTTCGAGCTGGACGGCAGCTTCCCGAACCACGAGGCCAACCCGCTGGACCCGAAGAACCTCGAGGACCTGCGGGCCGCCGTCGTGGAGCACGACGCCGACCTCGGCCTCGCGTTCGACGGCGACGCCGACCGCTGCTTCGTCGTCGACGAGCACGGCGACCCGGTCTCGCCGTCGGCCGTCACGGCGCTCGTCGGGCTGCGCGAGGTGGCCAAGGAGCTCGAGGCGGGCCGCACGCCCACGGTGATCCACAACCTCATCACGTCCCGCGCCGTGCCCGACCTCCTGCAGGCCGCCGGCGCGACCACGGTGCGTACCCGGGTGGGGCACTCGTTCATCAAGGCGCAGATGGCGCAGCACGACGCGGTGTTCGGGGGCGAGCACAGCGCGCACTACTACTTCCGCGACTTCTTCTTCGCCGACACCGGCATGCTGGCCGCGCTGCACGTGCTGGCCGCCCTGGGCGGGCAGCCGCACCCGCTGTCCGTGCTGGCGGAGATGTACTCGCCGTACGTGGCGTCGGGGGAGATCAACTCGACGGTGCCGGACGCCGCCGCCGCGACGCAGCGGGTGCGCGAGGCCTACGCCGCCGCCTACCCGCAGGCCGACGTCGACGAGCTCGACGGGCTCACCGTGGCCCACTGGGACGGCCACCCGCAGTGGTGGTTCAACCTGCGCGCGTCGAACACCGAGCCGCTGCTGCGGCTCAACGTCGAGGCCGCGGACGAGGACATCATGGTCAAGGTGCGCGACGACGTCCTGTCGCTCGTGCGGCGGACGGAGGACGCATGAGCGACGGCACGACCGACGGCACGACCGACACCGGCGCGCCCGCGACGCCGACGATCGACCCGTGGGTGCGCGGCATCCTGCGCTGCCCCGTGACGGGCGCGGAGCTGGTGGACGGCGTCGGCCCCGACGGCGAGCCCGAGCTGCGCTCGACCGACCCGGAGCGCCCGCTCGCGTACCCCGTGCGCGACGGCATCCCGGTGCTCCTGGAGAGCGACGCGCGCCCCCTCTGACCGGCCCGCCGACGGCCCTCCCGCGGGCCCTCGGCGAACTCCCACGGAGCGCACCGTGGCGCGCAGATGAACTCTCGATGAGCAGCCGGTGATCCCGCCGGTTTCCGGCCTTGCGCCGGCCATCCGGTGCCTACGCTCGCGCCGTGCCGACTCACGCCGCCGCCGCGCGCCCCGCCCCACCGGGGCGCCGCCTGCGCCTGTTCCACTTCGACATCAAGACGTACGGGAACTACGGCGACACCCTCCTGTTCGAGGCCGTCCGGGAGACCTTCGAGGGGTTCGCCGGCGGGGCGTGCTTCGAGGTCGCCGGCAGCCGGTCCCTGCGCGACCCGGTGGGGCCGAAGCTGGTGGACCACATCAACGAGCACTTCGACGCGGTGGTCGTGGGCGGCGGCGGGCTGTTCCTGCGCGACACCAACGCCAACGCGCGCTCCGGGTGGCAGTGGAACATCTCCTTGGAGCAGCTGCGCCGGCTCAAGGTGCCGATCGTCGTCTTCGCCGTCGGGAACAACCGGTTCATCGACCAGGAGGACTTCGCGGAGCCGTTCCGCGAGCACCTCAACCTGACGCTCGACAAGTCCGTGTTCTTCGGGCTGCGCAACCACGGCTCGGTCCGCACCATCCGCGAGTACGTGGACCACGACCCGGAGCGCGTCGAGTACCAGCCGTGCCCGACGACGATCTCGTCGATCCTGTTCCCCGACCTGTACCGCGAGCGCCTCGAGGTCGGTGACGGCAGGGTGCTCGCCGTCGAGTCGATCGTCGGCAAGCGGCAGGTCGCCGCGGGGTTCGACCCCGGGCGCATCTACGCCGACCAGGCGGACGTGCTCGCCCGGCTGCGCGGCGAGGGGTGGCGGCTGGTGAGCGTGCCGCACGCGCGCGCCGACATGCGGTTCCACGACCTGCTGGCCGAGCGCGGGCTCGTCGACTCCGAGCGGGTGCTGTGGGGCCGCCGGGACGTGCTGTTCCAGGGGCTGGAGGCGTTCGCCGACCTCCCGGTGATCCTCGGCACCCGCGGCCACGCGCAGATGGTGCCGTTCGGGATGGGCACCGTCCCCCTGTCCCTGCACGTGCACCACAAGACGCGGTACTTCGCGACCGACATCGGGCACGCGGAGTGGGCGCTCGACCCGCGGGCCGCCACGTTCACCGACGACCTCTACCGCACGGTGCACGACGTCACCGAGCGGCAGGGGGAGCTGCGTGACGAGCTCGCCGTCACGCGCCGCGGCCTCTACGACGCGACGCTGGTGAACCTCGCCACGATCTACGAGCGCCTCACGGGGGTGGCGGTCGCGCCGTCGTTCACGCCGCTGACGCCGAAGGAGCGGCGCCTCGCCGCCCGCACGTACGACGCCGCCGTCGAGAAGGCCAAGGCCGAGCAGCGCCTCCGCGCCAAGGAGCAGGAGCTCGGCGCCACGGAGCGCGAGCTCGGGGCGAAGGACGCCGAGCTGCGCACCCTCGGCGCGGAGATCGAGCAGGTGCGCGCCACCCTGCGGGCCGCGCGGGCGTCCGTCGCCCGCGGGTCGCTGGTGTCGCGCGCCGCGCGCCGCGCCCGCCGTCTCGTGCGTCCGCGCTGACCCCGAGCCCGCCCGCCCCCGCCCAGCACCGACCGGAACGACCCAGACAGGAGCACCGATGCCCACCATGCGGAGCGTCCCGCTCGGCCGCGAGCCGGGCGACGCGGAGATCGCCTCGTTCGCCGGCCTCACCGACCGGCCGCTGCTCGTGGTCGGCAACGGCCCGTCGTCGGCGATGCCGCCGTACCACCGCATCCCCGCCGACGTCGTGGTCTTCCGGATGAACTGGTTCTTCCTGGAGAGCAACTACCACTTCGGCGACCGCGTCGACGCGTGGTTCAGCGCCGTCCCGCACGAGCGGCTCGAGAAGCTGCTGCAGGACGAGATCCGGTCGGGCCGCTACGACGTGCGCCGCCTGGCATCCCCCATGCGGCACGCCGCGCACCGCGACGGCGACCGGTACGGGCTCGAGCCGCTCACCGACGTCGCCGAGCTGGACTCGTGGGCCGTGCCCGCGCGCACCCCGCGCCTCGCGCGCCACTTCATGAGCCGCCCCGGCCTGCCCACCACCGGGATGCAGGCGCTCGCGTTCGGGCTGGGCGTCGGGTTCCGCGAGGTCTACCTGGCCGGCATCGACCTGTACGAGTCGAAGGACGTGCGCTACGGGTACACGATGCCGCAGGTCGCCGAGCTCGGGCTGGAGGCCAAGGACGCGACGCCCGGCTACGAGGCGGCGCACGGGCTCGACACCGACCTCGCATTCCTGCGCTCCTGCCTCGCCGCGTACCCGGACGCCACGGTCCGCTCCGTGAGCCAGTCGGAGCTGCTGCACCTGTACGTGCCGCCGGCCGACGACCTGCCCGCCGACCGCCCGGCCCTCGCCCCGGGGGAGGGGTCGGTCGTCGGGGCCACCAAGGACACGGTCGAGATCGAGCTGCCCGCCGCCGGGGGCGTCCAGGCGCTCACCGTGCCGAGGGTGGACGGCCCGGCGTGGAAGGACGTCGACGGGCGGCGGTGCGCCTACGTCACCGTCGTCTCCGGCTCCTACCACCACGGCGCGCGGGCGCTCGCGAACTCGCTGCGCCGCGTCACCGACGTGCCCCTGGTCGCGCTGTGCACGCCCGACGCCGACAAGGCGGCGCTCGCCGCCAGCGGGATCCGCACCCTCGACGTCCCGCCGATCGCCAACCCCGTCCTGCGGGCGGGCCGGGCGGGCGGCACCGACCAGAAGGTGCAGGAGCGGTTCGCGGCGACCTACACGAAGCTGCACGTCTTCCGGCTCGACTTCCTCGACCGCGCCGTCTACGTCGACAGCGACGCCGTGGTGAAGCAGAACGTCGACGACCTGTTCGCCGGCGACGACTTCGCCGCCGTCCCGGACGCCGGCCTCGACGCGCCGAACCCCGGCGTCTTCAACTCCGGCGTCTTTGCCTTCACCCCGTCGCAGGCGACGTTCGAGGCGATGATGTCGCGCCTGGCGCACACCCCGTCGTACGACGGCGGCGACCAGGGCTTCCTCAACGTGTTCTTCGAGTCGTGGCGCGCGCTGCCGCCGGAGGACAACACGACCAAGCGGATCTTCTCCCACCACCCGGCGCTGTTCCACGACGAGGACGTGCGGGTGCTGCACTACGTGGGCAAGAAGCCGTGGGAGCCCGCGGGCGGCGACGACCGGTACGACACCCTCGACCTCGAGTGGCTCGGCTACCTGGCCGACGCCGAGAAGAACGAGCTGATCCGCGACCTGCGCCGCCAGACCGACCTGTCGACCACCGCCGCCCAGGCGCCTGCCGACGTGCTGCGGGCCGTGAAGGCGCACCTGGCGGAGGGGCGGACCGAGCAGGCCGCGCGGCTCCTCGCCGAGACCGGCCGCAAGCGGCGCCTCACCACCGCGGAGCAGCGCCGGCTCGCGATCGCGTCCATGCGGCTCGGCCGGCGCCGCGACGCGCTGCGCACCCTCGAGCGGGCCCGGGGCCCGGTCGCGACCGTCGCCGTCGGCAGCGGCATCCTCTCCCAGTACTACCGGAACCGGAGGAAGTGACATGGCTCGGGACCTGGCCCGGGACACGGCCCGCTGGCTCACCCCCACGAGGGTGGCGCGCCGGGCGCGCGCCGCCGCCGAGGAGCGGCTGCCCCCGCACCTGGGGCCGGCCCTCCTGACCCGCGACTGGGACGCCCTCGCCGCGGGGGCGGGGACCACGTCGAAGGACGCGCGGCTCGCGGGCGCGCTCACGGGCCTGCGCGCCGGCGAGGACGCGGCCGTGCTCGCGGCGCTGCCCGAGGAGCCGGGGGAGGCGCTGCGCTACCTGGGCGACGTCGCCCGCTGGCGGCTCGGGACGCTCGCCGACGAGCGCGGCACCGCGTTCGCGGACGCGTTCGGCCGCCTGCACCGCGCCGACGTCGTGACCGTGGCGACGATCCAGAAGTCCGGCACCCACTGGATGCGGTTCTTCCTCACCAACTACGCGCGGGCCCTCGCGGACCCGCAGGTGCGCGTGCCGATCTCCTACCCGCAGCTGCAGCAGGAGTACTACGGCAACAACCGCTGGCAGGTGTTCCGGGAGGCGGAGCCCTACCGGCCGCCGTCCGGCCTGCTCGCCCGGCACGGGGTGTCCGACGTGACCATGCAGCACTTCCGGCACGACGTCGACCCGTTCGTCTTCTCCCCGGGCCGCAAGATCATGCTGTACCGCAACCCGCTCGACTACGTCGTGTCGCTGTACCACTACACGATCAAGCAGCGGCCGCAGCACCGGGACAAGGCGGAGCACCCGCGCGACGTCATCGAGACGATGCTCGACACGTACGCCCGGCACTACCTGACCCTGGACAGCTACCGCGGCGACCCCGACGTGCACGTGGCCTCCTACGAGGCGCTCAAGGAGGACCCGGGCCGGCGGTTCCGCGAGGTGGTGCGGTTCCTCGCCCTGCCGCTGGACGACGACGCCGTCGAGGTCGCGCTCGCGCTCTCGGACATCACCACCGTGCGCGCCATGGAGGAGCGGACCGGGCGGTCGATGGTCGTGAAGCTGGACGGCTACTTCACCCGCGACGGCTCGATCGGGCAGTGGAAGCAGTACTTCGACGACGACGACGTCGAGCGCGCCCGCGCCGTGCTCGCCGGGCACGGGATCGACCTCGACTCGTTCACGGTCGACGGCTGAGCGCCGCTGAGCCGCTGACCGGCTGAGCGGCGCGGCTACGCCACAGCGGTGATCCGGGTGATCCACGCGGCGGGCATCGAGCCGGCCGTCGTGCGGGCGCCGACCTTGGCGCGCATCACGTCGGCCTTGCCGGTGACGGTGGCGGTCTTCCCGGTCGACGACGTCGCGACCAGCGTGCGCAGCTGCCCGCTGGACCACTTCGCGGTGACCTTGATCGACTTCACGTCCCCGAGCCCGAACAGCGTGCGGGCCTGCGCCTGCGTGATCGTGCGCGTCCACGAGGCGTAGGAGTTGCCGGGGGCGGCCTTGCTGTACGGGTCGGCGACGGACCGCTCGTACGGGATCACGGCGGCCCAGACGTCCTCCGAGTTGGCCGTCCGCCCGCCGCTGGAGGAGTAGTAGTGCGCCGCGACCGGCGCGCCTGCGTACGTGAGCACGCGCGCCTCCGTGGCGCTCCGCACGGACGCCCGGACCGCGGACGTCCAGACCTTGCCGTACTTCGCGTCCGTGCCCTCGCTCTCCTTCTTCCAGCCGGAGTAGTACTGGTCGCGCACGTCGTCGACGACGTTGCAGCGGCACCCGGCCCGCAGCGACGGCTTCGACATGGCGTAGGAGCGGGCGGTGATCGCCTGGGCCGAGAGCGCGTAGAAGCCGCCGTTCAGGCCCCACGACGACGGCATCTCGGCGATCCCGTACAGGTACTCCGTGTTGAGCAGCACGTCGTTGGTGAGGTTGGTCCAGCCCTGCTGGACCGTCGCCGTCAGCCGGCCGTTGCGGTAGGAACCGTGCGTGCCCGCGACGGTCGCCACCGCCTTCTTGCCCGTCGGCTTGTAGTAGCGCGTGCCCGACCAGTGGATGCGCAGCAGCGCGCCCTCGTACGACTTCGTCCCGACGGTGACGCGCGTCCGTGCCGCGGCGGTCGCGGCCACCTTGAGGGTGGTGGTCCCGGTCCCGGAGGCCAGGGTGGTGCCCGCCGCGCTGCGGAGCCGCCAGTCGCCGCCCGTGACCGTGACCGTGGTCGACGCCTTGCGGTCGCCGTACGCCGTCGAGCCGCCCGGGTCCGGGCCGAAGACCTGCACCAGCACGTCCTTGGGGGTCGTCTTCCACGACACCGCGGCGCCCGGGTAGTAGTACCGCAGGATGTCGCGGCCGAGGTTGCCCTGCCGCGACATCTGGTACGCGCCGTACTGCGGCATCCCGACGCCGTGGCCGAACCCCGAGCCGGTGAGGGTGAACGACCTCGGCACCGCGGCCTGCGCCGACGTCGCCGCCACCGTCCCGCCCGCGAGCGTCACCAGTGCCGCCACCGCCCCCGCGACCGCGCGGCGCGCCCAGCGTCCCTTGCTCATCGTGACCACCCCCTCTTGCACTGTGCCCCAGGGGCGGGGGCCCAGCATCCGGAACGGGGCGGCGCTCTCGGCGTGCCTGTGCGCCCGGCACTCCTTATCGTCGGGCGGGTCAGATGCCCGGCGCGACCATGACGGACGAGCGGAGACGAGCATGACGACCACCACCACGAGCCCGGACGACGGGACGCCCGGGAAGCAGGCCGGGACGCAGGCCCGGTCGAGGGCCAGGGCGGCGGCGCGGACGGGCGTCACCACGACGACGGTGCTGGCGCTGGCGCTCGCCGGGGTCGTCCTCCCGACGGTCTCCCTCCCGGTGCCGGAGGCGCACGCCGTGGCCCCGGACGTGGAGCACGTCCCCGTGCGCGGCGTCGACACCGACGCCCGCCACCAGAAGGGCGCGCTGGACGCCGCCGTGGGGGAGGAGCACGAGGCGCCCTCCGCGGCCGAGACCGCGAAGAAGGTGGCTCCCGGCGGCGGCACGACGGCCCTCCCGCACGAGGAGCCCGATGACGGAGCGCTCGCCGCGCTGAGCGAGCGCACCACGACGCAGGACTTCCTCGTCGCGGGCGTCACCTGGGACTCCGCCACGCCCAGCGAGGTCACCGAGGTCGCCGTGCGGCTGCGCGAGGACGGCCGCTGGAGCGCGTGGCAGGCGCTGGGCCTGGACGGCGTCACCGTCGACGGCGGGCGCGCCGGCACCGAACCGATCGTCTCCACCGGCGCCGACGGGGTCCAGGCCCGCGTGCGGACCGCGGACGGCAGATCGCCGCGCGGGCTGCAGGTGGACGTCGTCGACCCGGGGACGTCGCGCGCCGACGCCCTGGTCGGCGACGACGGAGCGCCTCCGTCGTCCGCGAGCGCCGGCACGGGCTTCGAGATCCGCCCCAAGATCGTGACGCGCGCCGGCTGGGGCGCCGACGAGTCGCTGGCGGGCAGCTGGCCCGAGACCTCCAGGGCGCTCAAGGCGATCTACGTGCACCACACGGCGGGCACCAACAGCTACTCCGAGAGCCAGTCGGCGGCGCTCGTGCGGGGCATCTACGCGTACCACACGAAGTCCCGCGGGTGGCCGGACATCGGCTACCAGTTCCTCGTGGACCGCTACGGCAACGTCTTCCAGGGCCGCAAGGACGCGCGCACCGACAACCCGATCGGCGCGCAGGCCGGCGGCTACAACACGGGCACGATCGGGGTGTCCGCGATGGGCAACTTCGACACGGCGCAGCCCACCAGCGCCCTGCTCACCGCGCTGTCCAAGGTGATCGGCTGGAAGGCGTACCAGTACAAGCTCAACGCCAAGGGCACCACCACGCTGGTCACGGGCAGCAGCACCGGGTCGGGCACGCGGGCGAGACCCGGCAGCACGGTGAAGGTGCCCATCGTCCTCATGCACAAGACCACGAACCAGACCGCCTGCCCCGGGCGCTACCTGGCCGCGAAGATGGGCAGCCTGCGCAGCTCGGCGGAGGCGCGGCGGCAGGCGGCGATCAAGAAGTACGGGGCCATCCGGTGGGCGGTCGCGGCGCCGAAGCGGTACGCGCCGTCCGCGTCGCAGTCGCCCGTGCAGTGGTCCACGAAGGCCACCTACCGGTGGAAGGCGGTGTCCGGCGCGCGCTACTACCAGGTGCTGTACCGCGAGGCGCACTGGAGCTCCGACATGCCGTCCACCAACTACTGGCGGGTGCTCAAGGCCACGACGGCGACGTCGGTCACCGTGAACCTCAAGCGCGGCACGGCACGCCAGCTCGCGGTGCGCGCCGTCGGGCAGAAGTACCACCGCGGGCCCATGACCACCCTGGTGTGGACCACCACCACGATCCTGCCGAGGTCGTGGTCGTTCTCGAGCGGCTGGAGCAAGGTGCACCATCCGGTGTACTACGGCGACTACGCCTACCAGACCTCCAAGGGCGGGGCGACGATCAGCCTCAAGAGCGCCAACGAGGTGCACCGCGTCGTGGTGCGCGGGGCCACGGCGCCCGGTGACGGCAAGCTCCAGGTGCTCGTCGGGGGCGCGGTGCGCGGCACCTTCGACTTCAACAAGCCGTCGGACGGCGACCGGATCTTCTCTCTCGTCCTCTCCGGGCACCAGGACGGCACCGTGACCCTCCGCAAGGTGAAGGACGGGAAGAAGGTGCGGGTCAGCCACATCTCCCTGGCGCGCTGGTAGCCTCGCGGTCGTCGCAAGGGGGACCCGGCCGGGCGTCGCGACGGAGCGCACAGCCTGCGTGCAGGGACGCCGGTTACCTTCGGCGCGACGAACCGGTGTCGAGGGGGGACCAGACGGTCCTGGAGGAGATGGGATGTCGACCAGCGCGGGCCAGTCCGAGTCGCTGCAGCTGCCCGAGCGGGCCCTGCTGCTGCACATCGGGCTGATGAAGACCGGGACCACGAGCCTGCAGAACGCCGCCGCGGCGCTGCGGCCAGAGCTGCTCGCCCGCGGGGTCCGCTACCCGGGGAGCACCTTCAACCACCGCAGCGCGGTGAACGACTTCATGGGCCACCACTGGGGCTGGGACACCACCCCCGTCGAGGGGGCTTGGCGCAAGCTGCGCGCCGAGATCGACCGGGACACCGACAACCGGATCTGGATCGGGCACGAGTTCGGCGCGAACGCCGACGACGCGACGGCCGCCCGGTGGCGCGAGGAGCTGGGCGAGCGCGCGCACGTCGTCGTGACGCTCCGCAACTACGCCTCCATCCTCCCCTCGCTGTGGCAGCAGATGACCAAGGAGGGCGAGACGGCCACCTTCCAGAAGTGGCTCGAGGGCGTGATGTCGGACGATCCGGCGTCCGCCCTGAGCTCCTTCCGCGACCGGATCGACCAGGGCCGGGTCGTGACGCGGTGGGCGGAGGCCTTCGGCCCGGAGAACGTCACGGTCGTCGTCGTGGACAAGTCCACGCCCGCGCTGCTGTTCGACGCGTTCGAGTCGATGCTCGGGATCGAGCACGGGCTCCTGGGCACCGCGAAGCTGGACGGCAGGTCGAGCAACCGCGGCCTGTCCCTCGAGGAGGCGGAGCTCTTCCGGGCGCTCAACAAGCGCCTCCGCAAGCAGCTCACGTGGCTCGAGTACTGCAAGTGGCTGCGCGACAGCGCGTCCGTCTCCGTCCTCACCCGCCGCAAGCCGGGCAAGCACGACACCAAGCTCGTCCTGCCCACGTGGGCCGCCGACGTGGCGCACGAACGGGCGGCGCGGTCCGTCTCGCAGATCCGGGAGTCCGGCGTCCGGGTGGTCGGAGACCTGGACCTCCTGACCGCCGAGGTGCCGTCGAGCGACGATGCGCCGCTGAGCAGCGCCGTCGTGCCGATCGACGCCGCCGTCGAGGCGATCCTCGGGGTGACCCGGCAGGGGCGCCGCGACGAGGACCGGCTGGCCACCGCCCGCGAGGAGGTCGCCCGCCTGGAGGAGGAGAACGCCGCGCTCCGCGGCGAGCTGACGAGGAGCAAGGCGCTCGCGGACGCGAGCGGCCGCGAGCTCGTCCGGGCGCTCGGCTCGCGCGCCAAGCGGCGCGTGCAGCGCGGCTAGGCTCACCCGGTGCATCTCGCGCAACAGCTGATCCTGTCCACCCCCGCCGACCGCCGCGCCCTGGTCGTGGAGGACGGCCCCGCCGCCGTCGAGCACGGCACCGTCCGCGTGCCGGCCGGATCCACCCAGGGGTTCGCCACCTACTTCTCCGCGTTCCCGGCGTCGTACTGGGTGCGGTGGGCCGGCGTCGCGGCCGTGCGGCTGGAGGTCGACGCCTCCGGACCCGGCGAGGTGCGCCTGGTCCGCTCGGACGCGAGCGGCGCCGCGAGCGCGGTCGCGGCCGCGCAGGTGGCGCCCGATGGCGGCACGGTCGCGCTCGACGCGGACGTCGCCGGTGCGGCCGACGGCGGCTGGCTCTGGTTCGAGGTCGACGCGGGCGACGACGCGGTGGTCGTCACCGGAGCGCGCTGGCTGGTCGACGTGGCCCCGCGCCGCACCGGCGACGTGTGCCTGTCGATCACCACGATGGACAAGCCGGAGTTCTGCGTCGCCACGCTGGAGCGGATCGCCGGCTCCGCCGCGCTCGCGGAGGCCGTCGGCACGGTGCTGGTGGTCGACCAGGGCTCGCGCCGCGTCGCCGACCACCCGGGGTACGCCGAGGCAGCGGCCGCGCTCGGCGACCGGCTGACCGTCATCGAGCAGCGCAACCTGGGCGGGTCGGGCGGCTTCTCGCGCGGCATGCTCGAGGCGCTGGACCGGCCCGCGGCGGACGCCGTCCTCATCCTCGACGACGACGTGGAGGTGGAGCCCGAGGCGCTGCTGCGCGCGATCCGGTTCCACCGCGCCGCGCGCACGCCCGTCGTCGTCGGCGGGCACATGCTCGACCTGCACCGCCCCACCGTGCTCAACTCCTTCAGCGAGGTGGTGCACGAGCGCAGCTTCAACTGGGGGCCGCCCGAGGCGGACCAGCAGTGGCACGACCTCGCCGCCGGCACCCTGCGCGACACCCCCTGGCTGCACGCCCGCGGCCAGAGCGACTTCAACGGCTGGTGGATGTGCCTCATCCCGACGGACGTCCTGCGCGCCGTCGGGCTGTCCCTGCCGCTGTTCCTCAAGTGGGACGACGCCGAGTTCGGCCTGCGGGCCCGCGACGCCGGCCGGGCCACCGTCTCGTTCCCGGGCGCCGCGCTGTGGCACGTCGCGTGGACGGAGAAGGACGACACCGTCGAGTGGCAGGCCTACCTGCACGTGCGCAACCGCGTGGCCGCCGCGCTGCTGCGCGCACGCCGGCCGCGGGCCGGGCTGCTGCTGCCGCTGCTGCTCGCGAACGACCTCAAGCTGCTGCTCGGGATGCGGTACTACGCCGTCGACCTGCACGTCCGCGCCCTGCGCGACGTGCTCGCCGGGCCCGGCGACCTGCACGCCGACCTCGAGCGCGTGGTTCCTGCCGCGCGGGCGGTCGGCGCCGCGTACCCGGAGACGACGGTGCACCGCGCCGGCGACCCCGCCTTCGACGCCGCGGCGGGGCGGGCCCGGGCGGGCGGGCCGGGGGAGAAGCCGACGTCGGCGGCGCTGGCGCGCTTCGCGGCCGCCGGGCTGCTGCGCCAGCTCCGGCCCGCGCGCGGCGGGTCCGTCCCCGCGTCCGTGCTGACCCGCGAGCAGGCGACCTGGTGGGAGACGCCCCGCCACGACTCGGTGCTCGTGCTGGCCGGCGACGGCGCCTCGGGGACCTGGCTGCGGCGCGACCCGCGGCGGTTCTGGCGGCTGCTCGGGGCCACGGTCGCCACGCACGTGCGCCTCGCGCTGCGGTGGGGACCCGTGTCCGCGCGGTGGCGCGCCGCCGCGCCCGCGCTCGTCGACCCCGAGACCTGGCGGGCGACCTTCGCACCCCGGGCGCCCCACTAGGATGACCAGGATGTCCACCCCCTCCGTCGTCGCGGTCGTCGTGTCGTACAACAGGTCCGCGCTGCTCGGCGCGGCCCTCGACGCGCTGGCCGCCCAGACCCGGCCCGTCGACCGGGTGCTCGTGGTCGACAACGCGTCCACCGACGACGCGCTCGACGTCGCCCGGTCCCACCCCAGCGCCCCCGAGGTCGTCGCGCTCAAGCGCAACACCGGCGGCGCGGGCGGCTTCGCCGTCGGCATCGCGACCGCCGTCGCCGACCTGGACGCCGACCTCGTATGGCTCATGGACGACGACACCGTCCCCACCGAGACGGCGCTCGAGGCGCTCCTCGGCGCGCGCGACGCCTACGCCGGCGACGTCACCGCCATGGCGAGCCGCGTCGTGTGGACCGACGGCAGCGACCACCCGATGAACACGCCGCGCACCCGCCCCGGCGCGTCGCCCGCGGAGCTGAACCGCGCGCGGGCCGCCGGAGCCGTGCCGGTCCGGTCGATGTCGTTCGTGTCGATGATGGTGGACGCGCGCGCCGTGCGGCAGCACGGGCTGCCCGTCAGCGACTACTTCATCTGGAACGACGACTTCGAGTACTCCACGCGCATGCTGCGCCGCGGCACCGGCCTGTACGTGCCGGGCAGCGTCGTCGAGCACCGCACGGCCCGCCTCGTCGGCACCGACCACGACCCGGGCCCGCGCTTCTACTACGAGGTGCGCAACAAGGTCTGGATGTTCACGCGCTCGTCCGCGCTCGGCCTGTCCGAGCGGGTCCTGTACGGCGGGTCCACCCTGCGGCGCTGGGCCCGCACCGTGGCGCGCTCCTCCGACCGCGGCACCCTCCTCAAGGCCGGCGGGCGCGGGTTGTGGCACGGCGTCGTGCGCCGCCCCCGCGCCGACACCGAGGTGCTCGCCGGCGTCGGGCCCGCCGCGCTCAGCGTCGCGCGGGTCGAGCTGGGGCGGGCCGAGCGGCAGGAGTCCGTGCCGCGGCCGGCGGCGGGCCCCGCCGCGGCCCCCCGTGCCGCGGCCGCGCCCGGCGCGCTCGACGACCACCGGTTCTCCGTGCTCCTGCCCGTGTACGCGGGCGACGACGCGGCCCACCTCGAACGCGGCTTCCTGTCCGTGACGCGCGACCAGACGCTGCGGCCGGACGAGGTGGTCGTCGTGCGCGACGGGCCCGTGGGCGCCGACATCTCCGCCGTCCTCGGCCGCCTGCACGAGCTCACCGACGTGCCCGTCACCCTGGTGCCGCTCGAGCGCAACGTCGGCCTCGCCCGCGCTCTCGAGGCGGGGCTGGAGGCCTGCAAGCACGAGATCGTCGCGCGCGCCGACGCCGACGACATCTCCCGCCCCGAGCGGTTCGCCGTGCAGGTGCCGCTGGTCGCGGCGGGCTGCGACATCGTCGGCTCCGCGATCCAGGAGTTCGACGACGACGAGCACGACCCGGGCATGGTCCGCGTGCCGCCGACCGGCGCCGACATCGCGACCACCGCCCGGTTCCGCGACCCGTTCAACCACCCGTCCGTCGTGTACCGGCGCTCCGCCGTCGCGGCCGCGGGCGGGTACGAGCACCTCGACCTCATGGAGGACTACCTCCTGTTCGCGCGCATGATCGCGGGCGGCGCCGACGCGCAGAACGTCGTCGAGCCGCTGGTCCTGTACCGCGTCGGCGCGGGCGCCTACGCGCGCCGCGGCGGCCGCCGGCTGCTCGCGTCCGAGCTCGCGCTGCAGCGCACCCTGCACTCCGAGGGGTTCCTCACCGGGCCGCAGATGGTGCGCAACGTCGTGGTGCGCGCCGGCTACCGCGTGGTGCCGGAGGCCGTCCGCAAGGCCGGGTACCGCGCGTACACCCGCCTGCGCGGCGGGTACGAGCCCGACTGACCACCCCCGACCTGGAGGCAGCAGCATGACCGACCTCGTCGTCGTCGGCACCGGGCTCTTCGGCCTGACCGTCGCCGAGCGGATGGCCGACCGCGGGCGCAAGGTGCTCATGATCGACCGTCGTGACCACCTCGGCGGCAACGCGTACAGCGAGACGGACCCGGACACGGGGATCGAGGTGCACCGGTACGGGGCGCACCTGTTCCACACCTCGAACGAGCGGGTGTGGGAGTACGTGAACCGGTTCACGGCGTTCACGTCGTACGTGCACCGCGTGTACACCACGCACCGTGGTGAGGTCTTCCCGATGCCGATCAACCTCGGCACGATCAACCAGTTCTTCCGGTCGGCGCACGGCCCCGACGCGGCGCGGGCGCTGGTGCGCGAGCAGGCCGCGGAGCTGGGGGACAAGCGGCCGTCGAACCTGGACGAGCAGGGCGTGTCCCTCATCGGGCGGCCCCTGTACGAGGCGTTCATCCAGGGGTACACGGCCAAGCAGTGGCAGACCGACCCGCGCGAGCTGCCGGCGTCGATCATCTCGCGCCTTCCGGTGCGGTACACGTACGACAACCGGTACTTCAACGACACGCACGAGGGCCTGCCGACCGGCGGGTACACGGCGTGGCTGGAGCGGATGGCCGACCACCCGAACATCGAGGTGCGGCTGTCCACCGACTTCTTCGACGACGCGCAGCCGGTGAGCAAGAAGGCCGTCGTGGGGCAGGTGCCGGTCGTGTACACGGGCCCGGTGGACCGGTACTTCGACGACGCCGAGGGGTCGCTGTCCTGGCGCACGCTCGACTTCGAGCGCGAGGTGCTGCCGGTGGGCGACTTCCAGGGCACGCCGGTGATGAACTACGCCGACACCGAGGTGCCGTACACGCGCATCCTGGAGTTCCGCCACTTCCACCCCGAGCGGGAGTACGCGAGCGACAAGACCGTCATCGTGCGCGAGTACTCCCGCTTCGCCGAGCGCGGCGACGAGCCGTACTACCCGGTGAACACCCCCGCCGACCGTGAGCGGCTCAAGCGCTACCGCGAGCTGATGGCCGACGAGCCCGACGTGCACTTCGGCGGCCGCCTGGGCACGTACCAGTACCTCGACATGCACATGGCCATCGGCTCCGCCCTCTCCATGGTGGACAACAAGCTCACCGCCTGACAGTGATGATGTAGTCGAGCCCTCCGGGGGGTGCCGAACAGGCAGTTGACACCGTGATGGACGCCCCGCGGCGTCCATAACGGTGTCAACTGCCTGTTCGGCACAGGGCGCGGAGGCTGCCCCCAGGTTTCGGCCGTCCACAGATCGGTCCGACGGGGTCCCGCGGCGCGGTCTCGCCTGGTGGTGTGTCGGGATGCGCACCTTCGCTCCGATCCCGCCGCTCCTCCAGGGCCTCGCCGACGCCCAGGAGGGTCTGCTGTCGGCGCAGCAGTGCGAACGGCACGGTGTCGGTGCCTCACGACGGTCCCGGCTGGTGGCCGCCGGGCGCTGGTCCGCCGTGACCCGAGGCGTCGTCGACACGGTCGCCGTGGCACCGGCAGCGCGGGTGGCGGCGGACGCACCGGGGCGTGTCGTGATGCCGCTCGCGGTGCGCACCGCGCCCCGTCTGACGCCGTGGCCGCCGGAGAACGACGGCGACGTCCTGCACGGTCATCTCCGGCGCCGGCACGCGTGGATCGGGCTGCTCGCGTACGGTCCGGATGCGATCGCCGTCGGTGGGGACGCCCTCGCCCTTCACGGCGTGGAGGGACTGCCGACCTGGCATCGCTCCGGGACCGCGCTCCCTGCCGCTTCACGCCGTCCTGGGCGGGCGGGCGCCCCGCTCCGGCAGTTCGACGACGGCATGACGACCGTGGAGTTCGGCGACCGACGGACGGGGCCGCGCCGGATCGCCTCCGCGGAGTGGGCGCTCGCCCAGGCGGTGCCGGAGCTCTCGATGGGCGACGGGCTGGCGGTCCTGGACTCGGCGCTGCGGCTGGGCGCCGTGGACCGCCACGGGTTGGCGCGCTCCCACGACCATGCCCGAGGGCGGCGCGGTGTGGCACTGCGCCACGAGCTGTGGGAGCTCGCGAGCCCGCTCGCCGCGTCACCGCTGGAGTCCCGGGGGAGATGGCAGTGCATCGCGGAGGGGGTACCGCCCGACGTGCTCCAGTTTCCCGTGCACGACCGTGCCGGACGGTTGCTCGCCGTCGGCGACATGGCGTGGCGGCTGCGCGACGGGTGGCTCGTCACGGAGATGGACGGCTTCGCGTGGCACGACGACCGCCCCGGTGGCGTGCGCCGCGATCGGGACCGGGACAACGCGCTGGCTGCGGTCGGCGTGCGTCTCCTCCACTTCGACGCCGGGCACGTCGCCCGCGAAGCTGTCGGGCCGACGGTCCGCTCCGCCCTCGCCGCAGCTCGCCGAACAGGCAGTTGACACCGTTATGGAGCCCTACAAGCGTCCATAACGGTGTCAACTGCCTGTTCGGCACCTCGGGTGGGGGCGGGCGGTCAGACAGGGAGGCCGGCTTCGCGCAGCTCGCGCTCGATGAACGGCGTCATGGTGCGGGCGTACGTCGCGGTGACGTGGTGCGTGTCGCGGTAGACGTTCACGCCGCCGATGACGGCGGGGCAGGTGCCGTCCTGGCAGTACAGGTCGGTGAGGTCGACGTACGACGCGCCGCGCACCTGCTCGGTGGCGTCCTCGTACACCTGGCGGTCGGGGAACGCCTGCTGCTCGGGCTGGTCGCAGCGGGCCGGGTCTCTCGACAGGCCGCGGTCGAGGCAGAGGGACGGCTCGTCGTCGTGCTGCGGGTTGTCCGACAGCGCCACGATCGGGACGCCCTCGTCGGCGACGGGCTCCCACGCCTCGGCGAGGTCGGCGGCCTGCTCCGCGGCGCTCCCGGAGAGGTAGTCGAGGTAGCCGGTCGTGACGACGGCGTCGGTCGACGGCGCCTGCCGCTCGAGCCAGGGCCCCAGCTGGTCCTTCCACTCCTCGCAGGTGCGGGCGGGTTCGCCGCCCACGTTCGTGGGGCCAGTGCTCCACGCGCAGGAGGACTTGAACTGCACGCTGAGGCTGATCCGGCCCTCGTCGACGAGCTCGCGGAACGCCGGCATCAGGGCGCGGGCGTGCGAGTCGCCCACGAGGACCACGTGCGGGACGTCGGCGTCGTCGACCGGGCCGAAGGTGCAGTCCGCGAGCGCTGACTCGTCGTTGTCCACGAAGCAGTCGAAGGGTCGGGCGATGTCGTCGGAGACGGCCTCGGGCGCGGGGACGACCACGTCGTCGAGCGCGGGGTTGTCGCAGGGCCTTGCCGGGTCCATCGCCTCGGCCCCGAAGCAGGCGGGCTCGTCGGCGACGATGCGCGCCGCGACCGCCTCCTGCTCCTGCACGCGGTGCTTCGCGACGGCGAGCCCGCCGCCGGCGACGAGGGCGAGGACGGCCGCCCCGGCCACCGTGAGCGACAGGGCGCGGCCCGTGCGGTGCAGGTCCCAGCGCCGGGAGAAGCGCGCGGGGTCCTCGACGCACCGCTTGGTGAGGTCGGCCAGCAGCACGACGCCGGCCAGCAGGACGACGCGCTCGAGCAGCCCGGCCTCGTGCCCCAGGGCGAGGGGCAGGAACACGATCGCCGGCCAGTGCCACAGGTACAGGGAGTAGGAGATCTCCGCCGCGTACGGCACGGGCCGCCAGGCGAACAGGCCGGCGGGGGAGAACCTGCCCGCCGGCGTCCCCGCGCCGATGACCGCGACGGTCGCGAGCACGGGCGCGATCGCCGCGGTGCCGGGGAACGGCGTGCCGGCGTCGTAGACGAACGCGCACGCGACGAGGACGGCGAGCCCGGCCCAGCTCGCCGCGACCCGCACACGGTCGCCCACCGGGCGGCAGCCCGTCCGCGCGAGCCACAGGGCGAGCAGCGCGCCCGCGCCGAACTGCCAGGCGCGGGTCCTCGTGACGAAGTAGGCGGGCGCGGGGTCCGCGGCGGTGAGCCACAGCGACGTCGCGAACGAGGCGAGGGTCGCGACGGCGAGCAGCACGCCGGTCGTGCGGCGCGTGGCCCGGCCGGTGCGGGCCGCGACGGCGGCGGCGAGCACCACGAGCAGCGGCCACACCAGGTAGAACTGCTCCTCCGTCGACAGCGACCAGTAGTGCTGGACCGGCGACGGGTCGGCGTCGGCGGCGAGGTAGTCGACCGCGTCGGCCGCGAGCACCCAGTTCTCGACGTAGAGGGTGGCCCCGAGCGTCTCGCGGAACCACTGCTGCCACAGGGAGTGCGGGGCCAGGAGGAGCGTCGCGACGACGGTGGCCACGAGGACGAGGTACGCGGCGGGCAGCAGGCGGCGGGCCCGGCGCGCCCAGAACCGCCCCAGGCGGACCCGGCCGGTGGACTCCGCCTCGCGCAGCAGGTGGCCGGTGATGAGGAAGCCGGAGATGACGAAGAAGACGTCCACGCCCACGTAGCCGCCGGGCACCCGGCCCGGCCAGAAGTGGAAGAGGACGACCATCCCCACCGCCAGCGCCCGCAGGGCTTGCACCTCGGGCCGGAACGGCCGTCGCGGGGCGGGGCGGTCCGGGGTCCGGGCGGCCCCGGCGGGGGCGGGGCGGGCGTGGTCTCGGACGGGCGTCGTCATGCGGGCGGATCACCGTGGGGCGTCGGGGGCGGGCGGGGCGCGCGCCGACGGCTCGGGAGCGGCGACGGTGCGCGGTCGCCGGTCAGGCTAACCGCGACCCCGGTGCCCGGGGCAAACCCGGCGTGTCGCCGTCGCGCTCGCTCCGTGACCCCGGCGAAAAAGAAGGTGGAAAAGGGAGGGGGGGGTGAAAGGGGGCATCACAGCGTCTAATACCCGTTTCGCGGGGGGGGAGAGG
>NZ_JBSGUW010000012.1:0-8568 GCF_053608125.1 Isoptericola sp. NPDC055063
GAAACCAACAAAGGTTCCAAAAATTTGGCATTGACTATCAAACACACTGTTGAGTTCTCAAACAACCGACGCACACCCACAAGACCAGAACCATTTCCGTTCCAGCCCCGCCGGGGCAACCCCTCAAACTTACCAGATTCTTTCCGGCCGTTCCAACCGCCTGTTTTCCAGGTTTCGGATCGCCCGACATTCATCGGCAAGCCCCACAGACGATGTCCGGGGCGCACGAATGCTAACCCGTTCTCGTAGTGAGTTCCAACCCCGGTCGGCCACCCGAGCTCCCCGGTGTCCCGGTGATGCTCTTCGGTGTCCGTCTCCCTGTCGGGCTGACGTCGTAGAACATTACACGCTCCGCGGCAGCCGGCCAACTCCCTGCGCGGTGACGCGGGGCACACCCGGTGGGCCGCGCGAGAATCGTCGCGTGACCTCCTCTCCGACAGCCGCCCCGCGCCCGGCGTCCGTCCTCGTCCGTCCTGCCCGGGTCTCCGAGGCGGCGCACGTCGCGTGGCTCGCCGCCCTCACGTTCCCCCTGGCCTGCCCGCCCGGGACCCTCGTGGCCACGATGGCCGCGCACGTGGCCACGCACCTCGCGCCGGCCGACTTCCGCGCATGGGCGACCTCCGACCGGCACGCTCTCCTGGTGGCGGTCGACGGCGGGCCCGCGGGCGCCGCGTCCGACGACGTTCCCCCGCTGCTCGGCTACGCGCTCGTCGCGTTCGGCGAGCCCGACGGCGCCGAGGAGCGCGCGGTGCTGCGCGCAGCGGCGGGTCCTGGCCCCTACGCCGAGCTGTCCAAGATCTACGTGCACCCCCAGGTCCTGGGCGGCGGCGTGGCGGCGCGCCTCCTCGAGGGGGCCGCCGCGGCGGCCGCCGGGCTCGGGGAGGCCGCCGGCGTCGACGCGCCGCTGTGGCTCGGCACCAACGGCCAGAACGCCCGGGCCCAGGCGTTCTACCGCAAGCACGGCTTCGACGTCGCCGGCACGCGGACCTACGACGTCGGCGGCGTGCGGCACGCCGACGTCGTCATGCTCCGTGGCGCCGACACCCCGGGCACGAGCTCGCGCCGCCCGGACTGACAGGGCATCGCCGGTCCGGCCGCGCACAGGCGGAGCCAGTTCTCCCTGATGTCGGCTGACCCCGACATTCGGCAGCGCGGGATCGACCTTTTGATTGCTATCCGTCAGAAGCCTCGCTAGCGTGGCGGAGTCGGGGGCAGAGGGGCCGCCGACTGGCTGCTCGGCGCCGCGCACCGCCGGACATGGGGAGCGACGATGCACCACGCCACTGCAGACCACCACCACTCGACCGGACGCACGGGCCTCTGGCTCGTCGGCGCCCACGGTTCGGTCGCCACGACGGCCACCCTCGGCCTGGCGGCGCTCGCCGAGGGCCATTCCCCCGCGACGGGCTGCATCACCGCGGGGCCCGGGTTCGAGAACGTCCCGATGCCCGCGTTCGGCGACATCGTCGTCGGCGGGCACGACCTCTCCCCCACGACGATGACCAAGCGCGCGGAGAGCCTCGTCGAGGCCGGGATGATCCCGCCGCGGCTCCTGGCGGCCACGCACCACGCGCTCGAGGCCGCCGACGCCGACGTCCGCACCGGCTACGACCCGGCCGAGCACCGGGGCAGCCAGCAGGACGCCGCCGACCGGCTCGCCGCCGACATCACCGCGTTCCGCGACCGGCACGACCTCGCGCGCGTGGTGGTCGTCGACGTGTCCGCGACGGAGCCCCCCGTCACCCCGGCCCGCGAGCACGACGACGTGGCCGCCCTGCGCACCGCACTCACCGACCCGGGCCGCGCCGTCCTGCCGGCGTCGTCCGTCTCCGCGTACGCCGCCGTGCTCGCCGGCGCCCCGTACGCCGCGTTCACGCCGTCGGCCGGGATGTCCCTGCCCGCCCTCACCGAGCTGGCCACCGAGGCCGGGCTCCCCGTCGCGGGACAGGACGGCAAGACCGGGCAGACGTGGCTGCGCACCGTCCTCGCGCCGGCCTTCGCCGCCCGGGGCCTGCGCGTGCTGTCGTGGGCGGGCACCAACCTGCTCGGCGGCGGCGACGGCGCGACCCTCGCCGACCCCGAGGCCGTGCGGAGCAAGCTCGCCTCGAAGACCCGCGGCCTGCGCGACCTCACCGGCAGCGCGGTCACGCCCCTGCACATCGACAACGTGCCCGACCTCGGCGACACGAAGGTCGCGTGGGACCACGTGCACGTCGAGGGGTTCCTGGGCTCGCGCCTGACCCTGCAGACCACGTGGAGCGCCTACGACTCGATGCTCGCCGCCCCGATGGTGCTCGACCTGGCCCGGCTGCTCGCCCTCGCCCACTCGGCCGGCGTGGCCGGCCCCGTCCCGGAGCTCGGGTTCTTCTTCAAGGACCCCTGGGCGTCCGAGGTGCACGACGCCGCCACCCAGGCCGCGGACCTCGCCGCGTGGGCGGTGCGCACGGCCGACCAGGCGCGCCGGTGACGCCCCGCGACGTCGCCGAGCTCGTCCGCGCGCCGGCGGCGCTGTCGGTCCTCGGCGACACGCTCGCCGGCATGGCGTCGGCGCCCGGACGCATCCCCGCCCGCCGTCGGGTGCTCCTGCCGACCGCGTCGGCGTGCCTGTACCTGGGCGGCATGGCGCTCAACGACTACGCCGACCGCGACCTGGACGCGATCGAGCGGCCCGAGCGGCCGATCCCCTCGGGCCGAGTCACGCCCCGCCAGGCGCTCGGGACCGGCGCCGCCCTCACGGGCGCCGGCGTGACGCTGGCCGCGCTCGGCGGCGGGCGGAAGGCGCTGGCCGTCGCCGTGCCCCTGGCCGCGTGCGTCCTCACCTACGACCTGGTGGCGAAGGACAGCCCGTCGGGCCCGCTCGTCATGGCCGCCTGCCGCGGCCTCGACGTGCTCCTCGGCGCGGCGCCGACCGGGGTGCGTCCCGCGCTGCCCGCGGCGGCCGCGCTGGCCGTGCACACCCTCGGCGTCACCGTGCTCTCCCGCGGGGAGGTGCACGGCACGACGACGGCGGTCGGCACGTCCGCGGCCGTGACCTCGGCCGTCGTCGCCGCCGGGACGGTCGCGGCGGCGCTCGCTCGCCCCGCGGCCGGCCCCGCCGGGAGGTGGGCCCGCCGGGGCGCGGTCGCCGCGGCGTCCGCGTACGCGGCCGCGTGCCTCCCCGGCCAGGTCCGCGCGGCCCGGGACCGCTCCGCCGGCGCGGCGCGGTCGGCGACGAAGGCCGGGATCCAGGCGATGGTGCCGCTCCAGGCGGCGTGGGCGCTGCGCGGCGGTCGGCTCGAGGCCGTGGCGCTCGCGGGCGTCGCGGTCGTCGGCGGCGCGCTGCTGCGCCGGCGGGGCCGGGTGAGCATCACGTGACCGCCGCCACCACCGCCTCCACGACGACCACGCGGCCCGGGTTCCGCCTCGGGTACGGCACCAACGGGTTCGGCGACCACCCGCTGGCGACGGCGCTCGACGTGCTGGACGACGTCGGGTACGACGCCGTCGCGCTGACCCTGGGGTTCCCGCACCTCGACCCGTTCGCGCCCGACGCTGACGCGCAGGTGGCCCGCGTCGCCGAGCGCCTCGCGCGGATGCGGGGCGGCGCGGGGGCCGCCGTCGTCGTCGAGACCGGCACCCGGTACCTGCTCGACCCGTGGGTCAAGCACCGCCCCACCCTCGTCGACGCCGAGGCCGACGCGCGGCTGCGGTACCTGGAGCGGGCCGTCGACGTGGCGGCCGCCCTCGACGCCGAGTGCGTGTCGTTCTTCTCCGGCATCCTGCCCGCCGGGGACCGGCCCGCCGAGGGGTGGGCGCGGCTGCGCGACCGGCTGCCCCGCCTGCTCGAGCACGCGCGGGCGCGCGGGGTGCGCCTGTCACTGGAGCCCGAGCCCGGCATGCTCGTCGAGACCGTCGACGACGCGCTGCGGCTGCGCGACGACCTCGGCGTCGCGGGGGACGACCTGGGCCTCACGGTCGACGTCGGCCACTGCCTGGTGGTCGAGCCCGACGGGGTGGTCGGCGCCCTGCGCGCCGCCGCGCCGCACCTGGCCAACGTGCAGCTCGACGACATGCCCGCCACCCACCACGAGCACCGCCCGTTCGGCGAGGGCGAGCTCGACCTGCCCCTGGTGCTCGCCACGCTGGCGGAGCTCGGCTACGCCGGCGTCGCCGCGGTCGAGCTCCCCCGGCACTCCCACGACGCACCGCACCTCGCCCGCCGCAGCCTGACAGCGCTGCACCACGCGTGGCGGACGGCGTCCACGCGCGAGACGTCCACGACCACGGAGGTCCGACCATGACACCCATCCCCACCAGCGAGGCGACCGCCTGGCTCGAGCAGGCCCGCGCGGACGTCGCGCGCGACCCCGACGCCGTCACGCGCGCGTTCGCCCTCGCCCCCCGCCGCGTGGGCCGGGCCCCGCTGCACCCCGAGACAGACCCGGCCGGCGTCGTGCGCGGCACCGTCGACGACGCCGCCCGGGCCGAGCTCGTCGTCGCGCTCGCCGCCTCGTCCGGCGACGGGCTCGCCGACCGGCTCGCCACCCTCTACCGCGGCGGCGACGCGGCCGAGCGCCGCGGCGTGCTGCGCGGGCTCGACGCGCTCGCGGGGAACGGCGACCTCCCGGACGACGTCGTCGCGACGGGCGTCGAGCTCGCCGAGGACGCGCTGCGCACGAACGACCAGGCGCTGGTCGCGGCCGCCACCGGGACGTTCGGGTCGCGGTACCTCGACCAGCACACCTGGCGGCACGCCGTCCTCAAGCTCGTGTTCATGGGGGTGAGCCTCGACGCCGTCGCCGACCTGGGCTCCCGCGCGGACCCCGAGCTCGCCCGCATGGCCACCGACTTCGCCGCCGAACGACGGGCCGCCGGCCGGGTCGTCCCCCCGGACGTCGACCGGCTGATCCCCACGACCACCACCCAGGAGTGAGCATGCGCATCCTCGACCCCCACATCCACATGACGAGCCGCACCACGGACGACTACGAGGCCATGTACGCCGCCGGCGTGCGCGTCGTCGTCGAGCCGGCGTTCTGGCTCGGCCAGCCGCGCACCTCGGTCGGGTCGTTCTGCGACTACTTCGACGCCCTCCTCGGCTGGGAGCGGTTCCGCGCCGCGCAGTTCGGCATCCGGCACCACGCGACGATCGCGCTGAACCCCAAGGAGGCGAACGACCCGCGCTGCCGGGCCGTGCTCGACGAGATCCCCCGCTACCTGCTCAAGGACGGCGTCGTCGCAGTCGGCGAGGTCGGGTACGACTCCATGACCCCCGCCGAGGACGAGGTGTTCGCCGCCCAGCTGCAGCTCGCGCGCGAGGCCGGCCTGCCCGTCCTCGTGCACACCCCGCACCGGGACAAGCTCGCGGGCACCCGGCGCACGCTGGACGTGGTGCGCGAGTCCGGCCTGCCGCCCGAGATGGTGCTCGTCGACCACCTCAACGAGACCAACGTCGCGATGGTGCGCGACGCCGGCTGCTGGGCCGGGTTCTCCATCTACCCGGACACGAAGATGGACGAGGACCGGATGGTCGCCCTCCTGCGCGAGCACGGCACCGAGCGCATGATCGTGAACTCCGCCGCCGACTGGGGCCGCTCCGACCCGCTGAAGACCGCCCGCACGGGGCACGCGATGCTCGACGACGGGTTCACCGACGACGACGTCGACCAGGTGCTCTGGCGCAACCCCGTGGAGTTCTACGAGCAGTCGGGGAACCTGGTGCTCGACCCGATCCCCGGCTTCGTCCCGGGCGAGGCCGCGAGCGCCACGTTCGAGGGCTCCTCCGTCCTTCGCGGCGCACGGGTCTGAGGGGCACGCGATGCTGCTCTCCTACTGCACCAACGTCCACCCCGCCGAGGACCTCGACGGCGTGCTCGACCAGCTGGTCCGCACCGCCGGGCCGGTCCGCGAGGCCGCCGGGCTCCCGACGCTCGGCGTGGGCCTCTGGCTCCCCGCCGCGCTGGCGCACCGGCTCGACCGGTCCCCCGAGGACCGCGACCGGCTGCGCCGCGTGCTCGCCGAGCACCACCTCGTGGTCCACACGCTCAACGCCTTCCCGTACGGGGGGTTCCACGACGAGGTCGTCAAGCACGCCGTCTACTCCCCCACGTGGGCGGAGCGGGCGCGCCTGAACTACGTGCTCGCGTGCGCCCGGGTGCTCGCCGACCTGCTGCCGGACGGCGTGGACGGCTCGATCTCCACGCTGCCGCTGGCGTGGCGCGCGCCGTGGACGCCCGCGGACGACGACGAGGCCACCCGCGCGTTCGCCACCATGTCCCGCGGCCTGCGCGACCTGGCCGAGAGCACGGGGCGGACGGTCCGCGTCGCCGTCGAGCCCGAGCCCGGCTGCGTCCTCGACACCGTGGACGACGTCGTGGCCTGGCTCGCGGCCCGCACCGCGCCGGACGTGCCGGCCGAGCGACGCATCGACCCCGAGCACGTCGGGGTCTGCCTCGACACGTGCCACCTGGCCGTGTCGTTCGCGGACCCGGCCGCCGCCGTCGCGCGCATCACGGGCGCGGGCCTGCGCGTGGTCAAGGTCCAGGCGTCCGCCGCGCTGCACGTCGGCGACCCGAGCGACCCCGCCGCGCGGGAGGCCGTCGCCCGGTTCGCCGAGACCCGGTACCTGCACCAGGTCCGCGAGCAGGGGGCCGACGGCGCGGTCGCCGGCGCCGACGACCTGCCCGAGGCGTTGGCGGGCCGCCTCCCGGCCGACGGCCCGTGGCGGGTGCACTTCCACGTGCCGCTGCACCACGCGCCCGCCGCCCCCCTGGCCGCGACCACCGACGTGCTGCGCGCCGCCGTCGCGGCCGTCGCGGCGGCACCGCACGGCGACCGGGCGCACCTGGACGTCGAGACCTACACGTGGTCGGTGCTCCCCGCCGACGTCCGCCCCGAGGGCCCTGCCGAGCTGGTCGAGGGCATCGCGGCGGAGCTGCGCTGGGCGCGCGACCACCTCGGCGGCGGGTCCGCCGAGCCGGGCACCACCACGAGCACCATCCCCCTGAACGCGAGGAGCGTCGCATGAAGCCCGTCCTGCTGCTCGACGTCGTCGGGCTGACCACCCGCGCCCTGGCGCAGATGCCGCGCCTGCGCCGCCTGGCCGCCGGCGGCTGGTCCTCCGGGCTCGCGACAGTGCTGCCGGCCGTGACCTGCAGCGTCCAGTCGACCATGCTCACCGGCCTGATGCCGGCGCAGCACGGCGCCGTCGGCAACGGGTGGTACTTCCGGGGCCTCGGCGACGTCTACCTCTGGCGCCAGCACAACCGCCTCGTGGCCGGGGAGAAGCTCTGGGAGGCGGGCCGCAAGGCCTCCCCCGAGTACTCCGCCGCGAACGTGTGCTGGTGGTACGCGATGGGGATGACCACCGAGGTCACCGTCACCCCGCGGCCGATCTACCACGCCGACGGCCGCAAGTCGCCCGACGCGTACGTGCGCCCGGCGGCCCTGCACGACGAGCTGGTGGGCCGGTTCGGCGAGTTCCCCCTGTTCACCTACTGGGGGCCGACCGCGTCGATCGACTCGAGCCGCTGGATCATCGGCGCCACCGGCCACGTCCTGAGGGGGCGCGCCGACGACCTCACGATGGCGTACGTGCCGCACCTCGACTACGACCTGCAGCGGTTCGGCCCGGACTCGCCGCAGGCCGACGCCGCCGCGGCCGAGCTCGACGTCGCGCTCACCCCGCTCCTCGACCAGGCGGAGGCCGACGGCGTCACCGTCGTGGTCGTGTCGGAGTACGGGATCGCGGGCGCGGACCGGCCGGTGCACCTCAACCGGCTACTGCGCCGCGAAGGGCTGCTCCAGGTGTACGTGCAGGACGGGCGCGAGCAGCTCGACCCGTGGGCGTCGCGCGCGTTCGCCGTGTCCGACCACCAGGTCGCGCACGTGTACGTCGCCGACGAGTCCGACGTCCCGCGGGTCGCCGACCTGCTGCGCTCCGTCCCCGGCGTCGACGAGGTGCTGGACCGCGAGGCGCAGGCCCGGTACGGGCTCGACCACGAGCGCTCCGGCGAGCTCGTCGTCGTCGCGGAGCCCGGGGCCTGGTTCACGTACTACTTCTGGCTCGACGACGCCCGCGCCCCGGAGTACGCGCGCGGCGTCGACATCCACCGCAAGCCGGGCTACGACCCCGCCGAGCTGTTCTTCGACCCGGCGGACCCGCTCGCCAAGGCGAAGGCTGGCCTGAACCTGGTGAAGAAGAAGCTGGGGCTGCGGTACGCGATGAGCACCGTGCCGCTCGACCCGTCCTGCGTGCGCGGCACCCACGGCCGGCTGCCGACCTCGTCCGCGGACACGCCGCTCATCCTCTGCTCCGACGCCGCGGTGCCCGCGTCGGTCGCCGCGCTCGTCGCGGCGGACGACCGCCAGGTGCCCGCTACCGCGGTCAAGGACCTCGTGCTGGAGCTGCAGGGGCACGCCGCCCTCACGGCGCGGTAGGCCGCACGGTCCGCCCCCGCACGGCAGAGGGGGGGGGGAACCCCCCAGGGGGGGCCCCCCTTTCCTCCGCCCGCTCCGCACCCCTCCCCCCGCTCCTCTTCAGACCTCGTTCTCCAGACCCAGAACACGTCTGCCTTTTGGGCTGCTTTT
>NZ_JBSGUW010000012.1:8578-154550 GCF_053608125.1 Isoptericola sp. NPDC055063
TAGCGTGGGTAAGGCCTTGGGTGGGGGGGGGGGGGTGCTACCCCTCCTGGGGGGCGGGTGGAGTGGCATGTCCCCCCCCAAGAGGGAGAGGTGGCCCCCCCCCTCCGGCTCTCCCCCCCCTCTGCCGTCGGCCGGCTCGACGCTCGGCCCGGCGCTCGGCTCAGGCCTTGGCGCGCAGGCCCAGGATCGCGTCGGCGCTGCGGCCGGCGTTGCCGAGCGAGTCGACCGCGTTCGGCGGCTCGGCGACCTGGGCGGCGTTGTCCTGCTCCCAGATCCCGTGCTGCCGGCCGGAGCCCTCGAGCGCGCTGAGGAACCCCGTGTAGTCGATGGTGCCCGCGCCGAACTCGACCATGTCGTAGCCCGCCCCGGACTCCGGGTTCGCCTTGCCGTCCTTGAGGTGGAACAGCGGGTACTTCTCCCGGTGCGCGAGCACGTAGTCGACCGGGTTGAACCCCGGGTACCGGTGCTGGCCCACGAACGCCCAGTACACGTCCATCTCCAGGTAGACCGTCGGGTCCGTGTTCTCGAGGAAGACGTCGTACAGCCGCACCGACGGGTCGTCGGTGGCGAACCCGAACTCGCCGTCGTGGTTGTGCTGGTAGAACTTCAGGCCGCGCGCGGCCGCGGCCGCCCCGAAGCCGTTGAACTGCTCGGCGGCCGCGAGGTAGCCGGCCACGGTCCGGTTGCCCGACGGCGCGTTCGCCGTCCCGACGTGGGCCATCCCGAGCGTCTCGGCGATGTCGAGCTCGGCCTCCATGTTGGAGGCGAAGTCGCCGATCCCGCGGTGCGAGCCGACGGCGACGAGGCCGTTGTCGTCGAGCAGCGTGCGGATCTCCTGCGGCGTGATGGCGCCGACGGCGCCCTGCGTGTACCCGGCGAACTCGATCTCGGCGTACCCGAGGGCCGAGAGCCGCTCGAACACCGCGCGGAACCCGAGCGACGACACCTTGTCCCGGATGGAGTACAGCTGGATGCCCAGCTTGCCCGGCGGCACCAGCCGCCGCCCGGGCGGGGCCGCCGCCGTCGTCCCCGCGAGCGCCGGAGCGGCGCCGCCGACCACGCCGGCCCCCACGGCGACGGTGGACCCCGCGAGGCGGAGGAACGTCCTGCGGTCGACCTCGGAACGGATGCTCATCATGATCTCCTTCGATCAGCGGTCGTGCGATCAGGGTCGTGCGAACAGTGGCCGTGCGATCGGGTGCCGTGCTGTCAGGGTCGTGCGGTCACTTGGTGGAGAACGCCGCGTCGAACGCGGCGTCCGGTGCGTCGAACGCGAGGCGCCGCACCAGCTCGAGCGCCTCGGGGGCGCCGACGAGCCGGTCCATCCCGGCGTCCTCCCACTCGATCGAGATGGGGCCCGCGTACCCGATGGTGTTGAGCATCCGGAAGGCGTCCTCCCAGGGCACGTCGCCGTGCCCCGTGGAGATGAAGTCCCAGCCGCGCCGCGGGTCCGCCCACGGCAGGTGGGAGGACAGGCGCCCGTTGCGGCCGTTGCCCATCCGCTTCTTCGTGTCCTTGCAGTCCACGTGGTAGATGCGGTCCTTGAAGTCCCACAGGAAGCTCACCGGGTCGAGGTCCTGCCACACCATGTGCGACGGGTCCCAGTTGAGCCCGAACGCCTCGCGGTGCCCGATCGCCTCGAGGGTCCGGACCGTGGTCCAGTAGTCGTAGGCGATCTCGCTGGGGTGCACCTCGTGCGCGAAGCGCACTCCCTCGCCGTCGAAGACGTCGAGGATCGGGTTCCAGCGGTCGGCGAAGTCCTGGTAGCCCGCCTCGACCATGGCCTCCGAGGCCGGCGGGAACATCGCCACGTACTTCCAGATCGACGACCCGGTGAACCCGACGACCGTGTCGACGCCGAGCCGCCGCGCCAGGCGCGCGGTGTTCTTCATCTCCTCGGCCGCGCGCTGCCGCACGCCCTCCGGGTCGCCGTCGCCCCACACGACGTCCGGCAGGATGTCGCGGTGCCGCTCGTCGATCGGGTCGTCGCAGACGGCCTGGCCCTTGAGGTGGTTGGAGATGGCGTACACCTTCAGGCCGTGCCGGTCCAGCAGGTCGAGCCGGGACCGGACGTACGCGTCGTCGTCCCACCGCCACGGGTCGAGGTGGTCGCCCCAGCAGGCGAGCTCGAGGCCGTCGTAGCCCCAGCCCGACGCGAGCCGGGCCACCTCCTCCAGCGGCAGGTCGGCCCACTGGCCCGTGAACAGGGTGATCGGTCGTGCCATGGTGATTCCTCTCGTTCTCAGCTGCCCGCCGGGCCGGCGCTCGCGCCCGCGCCGACGAAGTCGATCCAGTTGACGTTCGACTGGCCGGCCGTCTGCACGAAGTAGAGCGTCCCCGTGCCCGCCGGGACGTCGTGCAGGTCGGTGGTGACGTCCGTGTACGTCTGCCACTCCCCCGTGGCCGGGACGGTCACGCTCCCGATCTCCGGGCCATCGGGCGCGCCCCACCGGACCGAGATCGGCCCGCCGCCGCCCGGGGAGGCCGCGCGCAGCGTGATCGAGTCGATGCCCGACAGGCTGACCGGGTCGTATGCCCACCAGTCGCCCGGCTCGATGAAGCCGATGTTCTGGCCGCCGCCCGCGGAGTCGCCGGTGGTCTCGCGCTGCACGCCCGGGTCACCGGTGCTGGTGGAACCCTCCAGCCGGCCCGTCGAGGTGAAGAACTCCGCCTGCTTGTGCTTCGGCTGCAGCACCTGGAGATCGAGCGCCGTCAGCGGGACGCCCGCCTTGCCGCCGTCGTCGGTGTACTGCGCCTCGAGCGTCCAGAACAGGTTCGCGGACGCGTCGTGCCCGCCGTCGGCGGTCGTGGTGAGCACGCCCGTGCAGCCGGTGAGCTCCTCCATCGGGTGGGAGTGCACGTCGTGGCCGAGTCCCGTGTGCAGCACGACCTTCTCGCACTGGGCGGCCTTGGCCTTCTTGCCCTGCGGGCCGTCCGGGTCGGTGACGGTCACCGTGTACGGGATCGTGTCGCCCCACTCGAAGAACGCGCCGTCGTCCGGGAAGGAGATCGTCACCGTGGGCGCGACGTTGCCCACCACGATCTCCAGGTTGGCCACGCCGGTGCTCCCGTCGGGCGCGGTGGCCGTGAGCTGGACCGCATAGGACCCGTTCCTCTTGAAGACGTGGGTCGGGTCCGCCTCGGTCGACGTGGTCCCGTCGCCGAAGTCCCAGGCCAGCTCGAGGGACTCGCCGCCGGGGTGGCGGGTGCCGTCGGAGGAGAACGTCACCGTCAGCGGCCCGGACCCGTTGGTCACGTCGGCGCTCGCCTTGGCGATCGGCGACGGGTTGCCCTGCGTGTACTCGACCCGGTAGATGCCGCTGGAGTCGTTGTTGCCGCCGAACTCCGAGCCCCAGTCGATGACGTACAGCGCGCCGTCGGGACCGAAGTCCATGTCCATCGGGCGGTCGAACCCGGCGGACCGGTCCAGCACGCCCGGCAGCACGCGGTTGACGTCCACGACGTCGTCACGCTGCTCGCCGGCGAGCTGGAAGGAGTAGACCTTGCCCTGGTTCCACTCGCCGAACAGCGCCTTGCCGTCCCAGGCGGCGGGCCACTTCACGTCGGAGTCGAGCTCGGGGTCGTACTGGTAGGCGGGACCGGCCATGGGCGCGCCGCCCCCGCCGATCTCCGGGAAGTCCGGGTTGCCCGAGCTCGTGTACCAGACCTCGGCCTCGACGGCCGGGGGCAGCTGCTGCAGGCCCGTGTTGTTGGGGGAGTCGTTGACGACGCCGGCGGCGCAGTCGAACGTCGCGCCAGACGTGCCGGTGGCGAAGTCGTAGTCGACGTACCCGGTGTTCGCGCCGGTGCAGTACGGCCAGCCGTAGAAGCCCGGCTCGGACACCATGTTCCACTCCACCGCGCCCTGCGGGCCGCGCGCCGGGTCGGCCGCGCCCGCGTCGGGGCCGTAGTCGGCCACCATGACGTGGTTCGACTCCGGGTCGATGCCGATCCGGAACGGGTTGCGGAAGCCCATCGCGTAGATCTCGGGCCGCGTCTTCCCGTCCGTGTCGTCCGCCTCGGGGAACAGGTTGCCCGCCGGGACCGTGTACGTGCCGTCGGCCTCGGGGTGGATGCGCAGCACCTTGCCCCGCAGGTCGTTCGAGTTGGCGGCGGACCGCTGGGCGTCGAAGTTCTCGCGGCCGGGCCGCTCGTCGATCGGGTCGAAGCCGCTCGACTCGAACGGGTCCGTGTTGTCGCCCGTCACCAGGTAGAGGTTGCCGTCGGCGTCGAACTGCATGTCGCCGCCGGCGTGGCAGCACCGGTCGCGCTGCGTGGTGACCTTGAGCATCGGGGTCTCGCTCGCCAGGTCGATGGTCCCCGTGGCGTCGTCGTAGACGTACCGCGAGAGCCTGTTGTGGGGACCGTCGGAGCCGACGTCCTCGGGCGACCAGTACAGGTACACCCAGCCGTTGGCGGCGAAGTCCGGGTCCAGGACGATGCCGAGCAGCCCGTCCTCGTTGGCGAGGGTGACGGGCAGCGTCGCGGCCGTCGTCGTCTTGTCCGTCTCCGGCGAGATGGTCTGCACGCGGCCGTCACGCTCCACGTAGAAGACGGTCCCGTCCGGCGCGACGTCGAGCAGCATCGGGTTGGACGTGTTCTCGTCCAGCGGCACCGACTGGAAGCTCGCCGACTGCGTCGCGTTGCAGTCCGCGTCCATCACGCCGGCCGCCGTCTGGATCCCGCCCAGCAGCTGGGAGAGGAACTCCGGCTCCGCGTAGGACTCCTTGGTGTGCCCGCCGCCGGTGTACCAGGACCGCCCACCGTCGTACACCTGGCACCAGGTCAGCGGGTGGTCGGCGCCCATCGCGACGTCGCCCGGGTCGTAGCTCTCCTCGTCCAGGCTGGCGAGCACGTGCACCGTGTCCCGCGGGTTGCTGCGGAAGCTGTACCACTCGTCGAACCGGTCCCAGCGCTGCGGCAGACCCGCCGTCGACGGGTGCGCCGGGTCCTCGACCACCACGGTCGCGTCCTGCTGCGCCGGGTGCCCCTTGAAGTACGCGCCGACCAGCTCGCCGTACCAGGGCCAGTCGTACTCGGTGTCCGACGCCGCGTGGACGCCGGCGTACCCGCCGCCGTCCTCGATGTACCGCTCGAACGCCGCCTGCTGGTCCGCGTCGAGCACGTCGCCCGTCGTGGACAGGAACACGACCACCTCGTACTGCGCGAGGTTGGCGTCGGTGAACGCGCCCGCGTCCTCCGTGGCCGTCACCGTGAAGCCGTGCTCCGCGCCGAGCTGCGTGATCGCGGCGACGCCCGTCTCGATCGAGTCGTGGCGGAACGCGGCCGTCTTGCTGAACACGAGCGCGTCGAAGGGCTCGGCCTCCGCCGCGGCCCGGGGCACGGCCGCGGGCGCCTGGGCGGCCGGGGCCGCCGTCGGCGACGCCTGGGCGACCCCGACCGCGGTCAGCGGCACGGACAGCGTCAGGGCGGTGGCCGCCGCCAGAAGGCGGCGTCTGGGCACGGTGCGCATCGGATCTCCTCGTCGAGGTCGGACTTGCAGGGCCTTGCCGGTACTACGGGTGTTCAAGACTTCGGACGTGCGGGACTTCGGACGTGCAGGACTACGGGTGTTCGGGACTTCGGGTGTGCAGGACGACGTGCCGGGGCCCGGCTACCGCGCGACCGGGCTGCCCTCCCCCAGGCGGACCCACCCGCCGCCGTCGGCGGAGCTGCGCTCGACGGCGTCGAGCACCCGCTGCACGGCGAGCCCGTCCGCGAACGACGGCGTGGGCTGGCGGCCGGCCGCCAGGTCCCCGACGAGGTCGACGACCTGGTGGGTGAACGCGTGCTCGTACCCGAGGCCGTGGCCCGGGGGCCACCAGTGCCCGCCGTACGGGTGCACCGGCTCGGTGACGACGATGCGGCGGAAGCCCGCGACCTCGGCGTCGTCGGCGGCGTCGAAGAAGTGCAGGAGGTTCATGTCCTCGAAGTCGAAGGCGAGTGATCCCCGCGTGCCGTTGACCTCGAGCCGGATGGCGTTCTTGCGGCCCCACGCGTAGCGGGTCGCCTCGAAGCTCGCGAGCCCCCCGCCCGCGAGCCGGCCGAAGAACACCGCCGCGTCGTCGACCGTGACCGGCCCGGTGCCCTCGCCCGCCGCGCCCGACAGGCCGGAGAAGGACGCGGGCACCGGCCGCTCGCGGACGAACGTCTCGAGCATCCCGGCCACGCCGACCAAGGGCTCGCCCGTGACGAACTGGGCGAGGTCGACGACGTGCGCCCCGATGTCCCCCAGCGCGCCCGAGCCGGCCTTCTCCTTGTCGAGCCGCCACGTCAGCGGCGCCTGCGGGTCGGACAGCCAGTCCTGGAGGTACTGCGCGCGCACGTGCCGCACCTCCCCGATCCGGCCCTCGGCGACGAGGCGCCGCGCCAGCTGGATGGCGGGGACGCGGCGGTAGGTGAACCCCACCGCCGCGAACACCCCGCGCTCGGCGGCGGCGTCCGCCGCGCGGACCATCTCCTCCGCCTCCGCCACCGAGTTGGCGAGCGGCTTCTCGCACAGCACGTGCTTGCCCGCCTCGAGCGCCGCGACGGCGATCTCGGCGTGCGTGTCGCCCGGGGTGCAGACGTCGACGAGGTCGACGTCGTCCCGCGCGAGCAGCTCGCGCCAGTCCGTGACGGCGTCGTCCCAGCCGAGCCGGTCCGCCGCCTCGCGCACCCCGCCGGCGCTGCGCCCCGCCACCACCCGCATCCGCGGAGCCAGTGGGAGGTCGAAGAACCGCGGCGCCGTGCGCCACGCCTGCGAGTGCGCGGCCCCCATGAACGCGTACCCGACCATCCCGACTCCCAGTGCCGGCGTGCCCCCTGCCGTGGCGTGCTCGCTCATCGAGCGACCTCCTTCCGTGGTGCGGATCGTGACGTGCCGGCAGGTCAGGAACGGAAGCCGATCGACTTGTACTGCTCGACGTTGTCCTTGGTGACGACGGGCGCGTACAGCTGCGTGGTGCGCGGAACGCCGGCCGAGGCCAGGTCGCTCATGTTCTTGTTCTGCACCGCGAGACGGGCCAGCTTGATGCCGTCGGCCGCCTGCGTGGACGGGTAGACGACCGTGGCCTGCAGCACGGAGTCGCCGGACTCGATGTGCTCCATCACGTCGAGGGAGCCGGCGCCGCCGACCATGAAGAACTCGTCGCGGCCCGCGTTCTCGATCGCGGCCAGGACGCCGACGCCCTGGTCGTCGTCGTGGTTCCAGATCGCGTCGATCTTCGGCTGCGCCTGGAGCAGGTTCGAGGTGGCCGTCTCGCCGCCCTGGACGGTGAAGTCCGCGGCGACGCGGGCGTCGACGTCCTGGCCGCACTCGGCGAGCGCGTCCTTGAAGCCCTTGCTGCGGTCCTGGGTGAGCGGCAGCGAGTCGATGCCGGCGATCTCGGCGACGACGGCGTCGGGCTTGTCGCCGAGCTGCTCGCAGATGTAGGTGCCGGCGCTCACGCCCATGCCGTAGTTGTCGCCGAGCACCGTGGCGCGGGCGGCGAACGGGCTGGAGAACTCGCGGTCCACGTTGATCACGGGGATGCCGGCGTCCATCGCCTTCTTGGCGACCTCGGTGAGCGCCGCGCCGTCGAACGGCAGGAGGACGATGGCGTCCACCTTGTCGTTGATGAACTGCTCGACCTGGCTGATCTGGACGTTGACGTCGTTGGTGGCCTCGGCCTGGCGGAGCTCGACGTCCTCGTACTGGCCGGCGGTGTCGACGGCCGCCTTGGTGATGGCGCCCATCCAGCCGTGGTCGGCGGCGGGGGCGGAGAAGCCGATGACGACCTTCTCCCCCGGCTCGTCGTTGCCCTCGGCGGCGACCTGCGGGGCGGCCGAGGTGGTGTCCTCGGGCGGCTCGTTGCTGGTGCAGCCGGCGGCGAGCAGGACGGCGGTGGTGGCGACGGCGGCGAGCGCGGCGGTGCGCCCGCGGCGGTGGAAGCGTCCCAGCTCGGTGCGTGCGGACATGTGATCATCCTCGATTCGGTCCGGCCCTGCCGGGCGGAGGGCCCGGTGCGGGTGGTGCGGGTTGGTGCGGGTGTACGCGGGAACAGCGGAACAGCGGGACCTCGGGTGCGGCGCGGGGAGGTCAGGTCGACGTGGAGCGCCTGGCGAACCGCTGCTGGATCAGCACGGCGGCCACGATGATCGCGCCCTTGGCGACGTTCTGGGCGGAGATCGACAGGTTGTTGATGGTGAAGACGTTGGTCAGCATCGCGAAGATGAGGACGCCGATGACGGTGCCGACGATCGTGCCGCGGCCGCCGACGAGGAGCGTGCCGCCGACGACCACCGCGGCGATCACCTCGAGCTCGTAGTAGAGGCCGTTCGTCGAGCTGCCCGCCGTGGTGCGGCCGAGCATCATGACGCCCGCGATGCCGGAGGTCAGCCCGCACAGCGCGTAGAGGTACAGCACGTGCCGCTGCACCTTGATGCCGGCGAGGCGGGCGGCCTCGATGTTGCCGCCCACGGCCACCGTGCGGCGGCCGAACGTGGTGCGGTTGAACAGGAACCAGCCGGCCACGGCGACCACGACGAAGATCCAGACCAGCACCGGCACGCCGATGAAGTCCGCCCGGAAGAAGTCGAGGAAGCCGTCGACCTTCACGACCTGCGTCTGCCGGCCGGAGATCATCTCCGCCAGGCCGCGGGCGGCGATCATCATCGCGAGGGTGGCGATGAACGCCACCACCTTGCCGTACGCGATGATCGCGCCGTTGATGAGGCCGGCCACGGTGCCGACCACGAGCGCCGTGAGCACCATGACCGTCCAGTGCGTGTTCTCGGCCATCGTCTGCGTGGCGAGCGTGCTGGCCCACACGGACGAGAGGCCGACCAGGGACCCGACCGAGAGGTCGATGCCGCCGGCCGTGATGACGAAGGTCATCCCGATCGCCAGCACGCCCGTCACGGACGCGAGCCGGAGGATGGTCATGAGGTTGCTGACGCTGCCGAAGCGCTCGCCGCCCGTGATCACGCCGACGACGGCGAGGAGGACGAGGGCCACGACCAGCCCGATCGTGCGGCCGGCCGGGCCGGACAACCACGAGGTGCGCGACGCCTCGGCGGGCGGCGCGGCGGCCTGGGTGCTCATGCGGCGGTTCCTTCCATGACGAGGTCGAGCACGCGGTGCTCGTCGATGTCCTGCGCCGGTGCACGGTGCACGACGCGTCCTTCGGAGACCACGAGCACGTGGTCGGCGAGCCCCAGGACCTCCGGGATCTCGCTCGAGACGACGACCACCGCCGTCCCGGCGTCCGCGAGCCGGCGCACCAGGGCGTACAGCTCGGAACGGGCGCCGACGTCGACGCCGCGGGTGGGCTCGTCGAGCAGCAGCACGTCGACGCCGTGCACCACCCAGCGGCCGAACATCGCCTTCTGCTGGTTGCCGCCGGACAGGGTGCGGATGGCCCGACCGACGTCGGCGGGGCGCAGGTCGAGCGCCTCGACCTGCTCGCGGGCTGCCGCGCGCTCCGCGCGCTCGTCCAGCCAGCCGCCGTGGGCCATGCGGGCGAACGTCGACAGGGTGACGTTCCGGTAGACGGGCTGGTCGAGCACGAGCCCCTGGCTCTTGCGCTCCTCGGGGCACAGGCCGATGCCGGCGTCCACCGCCGCGGCGACCGAGCCCGCCCGCAGCCGGCGCCCGTTGACGGCGACCGTGCCCGCGGTGCGGCGCCGGGCGCCGTAGAGCGTCTCGAGGATCTCCGAGCGCCCGGCGCCGACGAGCCCCGCGAGGCCGACGATCTCGCCGGCCCGCACCTGGAAGGACACGTCCTCGAACGTGCCCCCGAGGGCGAGGCCCTCGACGTCGAGCACGACGGGGGCGTCGGCGGGGACGCCCGGCCGCTGCGGGAAGGCGTACTCGACCGCGCGGCCGGTCATGAGGTGGATGAGCTCGGAGGTCGGCGTCGTGGCGGGCAGGTTGCGCCCCACCGTGCGCCCGTCCTTGAGGACGGTGATGCGGTCGCCGATCTCGCGGATCTCCTCCATGCGGTGGGAGATGTAGACGACGGCCACACCCTGCGCGGTGAGCTCGCGCACCACGCGGAAGAGGTTCTCGACCTCGCCCGCGTCGAGCACGGCCGACGGCTCGTCCATGACGATGACCCGCGCGTCGTGGGAGAGCGCCCGCGCCATCGACACCACCTGCTTGCCCGCGGCCGACAGCGTGCCGACCTCGCGGTGCGGGGAGATCTCCGGGTGGCCGAGGCGGCGGAGCATCTCGCGGGTGCGCTTCGTGGCCTCGCGCCGCTGGGTGAAGCCGCCGCGGTCGAGCTCGTGGCCGAGGAAGACGTTCTCGGCGACGGTGAGGCCGTCGACGACGTCGAGCTCCTGGTAGATCGTCGCGACGCCGAGGCGCAGGGCCGCGACGGGGTGCGGGATGACGGTCTCCTCGCCGTCGAGCACGATCCGGCCCGACGTGGGCTGGTGGGCGCCCGCCAGGACCTTGATGAGGGTGGACTTGCCGGCACCGTTCTGGCCGAGCAGGCAGTGCACCTCGCCGGCGACGATGTCGATGTCCACGCCGTCGAGCGCCTTGGCTCCCGGGAAGTGCTTGACGATGCCCTCCATGCGGAGCAGGGGAGGCTCGGGCTCACGGCGCTGCTGCGGCGCCTCTTGGGGGTCTGCGTCGACCATGTGACAGAACCTAGGGCCCCTTTTGCCGATCGTCAAGCAAAAGTGGCGTGTCGATCGTGATTGACTGTGCTCATGGAGGAGATGCTGAAATTCGCGCCCCGTCCGACGGGTGCAGGGCACATGTTTCAGATGCTGCGCGACCGCGAGCCGCGCACCCGAGCCGACCTGGCCGCCGCCACGGGCCAAGCACGATCGACGATCGCCGCACGGATCGACCTCCTGATGGCGGCGGGTCTGATCGTGCCGGCGGGCGAGGCGACGTCCACCGGCGGACGGCCGCCCGCGACCTTCGCCTTCAACCCCGCCGCCAAGGTGGTGCTCGCGGTCGACCTGGGGGCGATGCACGCCCGGATCGCTCTCACCGACCTCGCCGGCCAGATCCTGGCCGAGGACGACGCCCCCCTGGCCATCGCCGAGGGGCCCGACGCGGTGCTGGGCTGGGTGGCCGACCGCGGCGACGCGCTGCTCGCGGCGTCAGGGTGGGGCCACGACCGGCTGGCCGGCGTCGGCGTCGGGCTGCCCGGCCCCGTCGAGCACTCCACCGGGCACCCGATCATGCCGCCGATCATGCCCGCGTGGGACCAGGTCGACGCCCCGGGGATCCTGGGCCGGCACTTCGACGCGCCCGTCCTCGTCGACAACGACGTCAACGTCATGGCGCTCGGCGAGCACCGCACCGCGTGGTCGACGGTCGACAACATCCTGTTCGTCAAGGTCGCCACCGGCATCGGCTCCGGCATCGTCACCGACGGCACCCTGACCCGCGGCGCGCAGGGCGCCGCGGGCGACATCGGGCACATCGCGGTCATGGGCGCCGAGGAGGTGCCGTGCCGCTGCGGCAACTTCGGCTGCCTCGAGGCCATCGCGAGCGGCCAGGCCGTCGCGGACAAGCTCCGCGCCCAGGGCCTGGACGCGGAGCGGGGCAGCGACGTCATCCGGCTCGTGCGCTCCGGCAACCTCGCGGCCAGCGCCGCCGTGCGGCAGGCCGGTCGCGACATCGGCATCGTGCTCGCGGCGTGCGTGAGCATGCTCAACCCGTCCCTCATCGTCATCGGAGGCGTCCTCGCCGACGCCGGGGAGCACCTCATCGCCGGGATCCGCGAGGTCGTCTACCGGCGCTCGCTGCCGCTGGCGACCCAGCACCTGCGCATCGTGACGTCGGAGACCGGCGGCAAGGCGGGCGTTCTCGGCGCGAGCGCCATGGTGGTGGACCACGTGCTCTCGCCGGACGCGATCGACGCCATCGCCGGGACCGTCTGAGCGTCGCGCCCGGCGCGCAGGTCACGCCCCGCCGGCGATGTTGACGCCGCCGCGCGGCCGGTGAAGCATGTGGGCGAGCGTGCGGGGGCGAGGTTGCCCCGAGCACGTCGAGAACGTGCGTCGAGGAGGACACATGACCGAAGCGGGACGTCGCGCGCTGATCGTGCAGGGTGGATGGCCGGGACACGCCCCGGCGGAGGCGACCGAGCTGTTCATCCCCTTCCTCAAGGAGGCGGGGTTCGAGGTGTCCGTCGCCGAGAACCTGGAGGTGTACGCGGACGCCGGGTTCATGGCGGAGGTCGACCTGGTGGTCCAGTGCTGGACCATGGGCGAGATCCTGCCGGACGAGATCCGGGGGCTGCGCGCCGCGGTCGCCGCGGGCACCGGCCTCGCCGGGTGGCACGGCGGCGTCGTGGACTCGTTCCGGATGGCGACCGACTACCTCCAGATGACCGGCGGGCAGTTCGCCGCCCACGCCCACGACCTCGTGCCGCACACCGTGGAGGTCCTGCCGGAGCACGCCGACCACCCGATCGTCGCCGGCATCGAGCGGATCGAGCTGGTCTCGGAGCAGTACTGGATGCTCACCGACTCCGCGTGCGAGGTGCTCGCCACCACCGAGATCGCGGTGCGCGAGGGCGACCCGTGGCACGAGCCGATCGTGTCGCCGGCCGTGTGGACCCGCCGCTGGGGTGCAGGGAAGATCTTCGTCTGCACCCCGGGCCACCAGCTCGCCGACCTGGAGACGCCCGAGATCCGCTCGATCATCGAGCGGGGGATGCTCTGGGCGAGCCGCTGACCGCCCCTACGATGCGGCCATGACCTCGGCCTTCACCGGACTGCTCGCCTACCCGATCACCCCGCTCGACGCCGACGCGGTCGTCGACCTGGACGCGCTCGAGGGCCTCGTCGGCCGCGCCGTCGAGGCCGGGGTGGACGGCGTCGTCGTGCTCGCGACCTCGGGCTCCGGGGTCTCGTTCGACGACGCCGAACGCGACGCCGTGGTGCGCGTGGCCCTCGCGGCCGCCGGCGCCACGCCGGTGCACGTCGGCGTCGCCGCCGGGTCCGCGCACCGCGCGGCCGGCCTCGCCCGGTCGGCCGTCGCGGCGGGGGCCGCGGGCCTGGTGCTGCCCCCGTTCTCCTACCTGCCGCTCGACGAGGCGGAGGTCCGCGCGCTGTTCGCGCGGGTCGGGGCCGCCGCGTCCGGCGCCCCGGTCTGCTTCTACAACAAGCCGGTCCAGCTCGGGTTCGACGTCTCCCCCGCCCTGTTCGCCGAGCTCGCCGCGGACCGCTCGGTCGTCGCGGTCAAGGACCCCGCGTCGCTGCCGTCCCGCCCCACCGGGCGCGCGGCCGCGCTGCGCGCCGCCGCGCCCGCCGTCGCCGTCGGGCTGAGCGGGGACCCCGCGCTCGTCGCCGACGCCGAGCCCGCCGACGCCTGGCACACCGGGCTCGCCGCCCTCGCGCCCGCCGAGTACGTGGCCGTGCGGCGGGACCGGGTCGCCGGGACCGACGCCGCACGCCCGGCACGGGACTGGTTGCTCGACGTCGCTCGCGCCGTGGCGGGCACGGGCCGGCCGGTGACGGCACTGCACGCCCTCGCCGCGCTGCTGGGCACGCCGACCGCGCCCCCGCGCGACGCGCTGGTGCCGCTCACCGCCGCGGACGAGGCCGCCCTGCGGGACGTCGTCGCGCGGCGGCCCTGACCGTCGCGCAGGGTCAGGCCGAGCGCTCGAGCACCTCGACGTGCAGGTCCAGGAGCGCGGCCGTGCGCTCGGACGGGCCGCGGCCGAACCCGCACTCGGTGGCGACGCCGACCACGCGGTCGCCGAGCACCTGCGCGGCGGCCGCGAGCCGGCGGGACGCGCCCTCGGCGCCGTCCTCGTGGTGCAGCACGCCGAGGTACAGCTCGGTGGCCCCGTCCAGCGCGAGGCCGGCGAGCGGCGCCACGTAGGCGACGTCGGCCCGGTCGATCGGGACCGGCAGGTGCACCCACGTGATCGGGCGCGGCAGGGCCGTCACCAGGGCGTTCGCCATGGCGACGAGGTGGCCCGTGTCCGCCGGCTCGACGAAGTGCTTCTCCGCGACGTCGCCGTAGCAGAGGTGGAAGCCGAGCTGGACGTCGGCGGGCACGTGCGCCGCGAACCGCGCCGCACGGGCCGCACACCCCGCCACGACGTCCTCCTCCCCGCCGGCGCCGCGGTCGAACCAGGCTCGCGCGGCGCCGCCGCCCAGGTTCGCGCCCTCGACGAACGCGAACTCGGTGGCGAGGTCCACCTGCACGGCGAGGTCCGGGGCGGGCACGGCCGCGCAGATCTCCTCGAGCTCACGTACGAGCGCCGCCTCGTACACCGGATGCACCGCCGCGCGGTCGGCGGGCGCGACGAACGTCGTCACCGCGGCCAGCGGCGACGGGAGGCACACCTGGAACCGCGTGCCCGGCGCGATCACGCCCCCGGCCCGCAGCGCCACGAAGTCGGCATAGGAGGCGATCGCGGCCTCCGCGTACCCGAGCGGCCCGAACCGCAGCTCCTCGGCCGGCACCGTGCCGTCCAGCACGTGCGGCCGCACGTCGAACCCGGCCACGACGACCGGTGCCTCGCCCACGCGCGTCAGGCCGTCGACCGCCTCGAAGCGCGCGCCCTGGAAGAGGATCCAGTGGAACCGCTCGCCCACCTCGCCGTCCGGGATGCGGCGGGCGTGCGCGCCCAGCCGCGTCGCGACCGTGCGCAGCGTGTCGCGCGCGCTCGGCAGGTTCACCGAGCCCACGAGGTGGGCGCCGCGCAGGGTCAGGGTCGGGGCGGAGGACTGGTTCGGGGCGAGGGAATCCGGCACCCGCGCATCGTAGCCGCGGGCGTCAGTCGTCCCCGGGCTCGTCCGCGTCGCCCTCCGGGCCCTCGCCGGTGTCGCCGCCGGTGTCGCCGAGCGCGGCGGGACCGCCCTCCAGCAGGCGCGTGAACGCGGCCTCGTCGAGGACGGGCAGGCCGAGCTCCTCCGCCTTGGCCGCCTTCGACCCGGCGTTCTCCCCCACCACCACGTAGTCCGTCTTCTTCGAGACCGACCCGGCCGCCTTGCCGCCTGCGGCGAGGATCGCCTCCTTGGCGCCGTCGCGGCTGTACCCCTCGAGCGACCCTGTCACCACGACCGTCAGCCCGGCGAGCGGGCCCGTCGGGGCCTCGTCCGCCTTCGCGGCCATGGCCGCCGGGCCCGGGTGGTCGGGGATCCAGGTGCGCACCCCGGCGGCCTGCCAGCGGTCGACGATCTCGCGGTGCCACTCGACGTCGAACCAGGCCAGGAGCGCGTCGGCGATGATCGTGCCCACGCCCTCGACGGCCGCCAGCTCCTCGCGCGACGCCGCCCGGATCGCGTCCAGCGAGCCGAACCAGCCCGCGAGCGCCCGGGCCGCGACCGGTCCGACGTGGCGGATGTTGAGGCTGACCAGGATCCGCCAGAGGTCCTTGGTCTTGGCGAGCTCCAGCTCCTCGAGGAGCTTGGTGGCGGCGGCCGTCGGCTCGAGCTCGGGCAGCTCCTCCCCCGCCGCCTCGGCGTCGGCGCGCCGCGCCTTGGTGTACGTGACCTTCTTGCGGAACGGCGTCCGGCGCCGCGCGACCCCGTTCTCGTCGACGGTGGGCAGTCCCGTCTCGGCGTCGCGCACCACGACCTCGATGGGCAGCAGCTGCTCCAGCGTGAGGTCGAACAGGCCGGCCTCGGTGCGCAGGGGCGGGACCTCGGGGACCTCGGGCTGGGTGAGCGCGGACGCCGTCACCTCGCCGAGCGCCTCGACGTCCAGGCCGCCGCGCGACCCGATGTGCTCCACCCGGCCGCGCACCTGCGCCGGGCAGGTCTCGGCGTTGGGGCAGCGCAGGTCGACGTCGCCCTCCTTCATCGGCCGCAGCGGGGTGCCGCACTCCGGGCACCGCTCGGGCATGACGAAGTCCTCGCGCGGGTAGCCGTCGTCGGCCAGGGCGGTGACGGGGCCGAGGATCTCGGGGATGACGTCGCCGGCCTTGCGCAGCACGACCATGTCGCCGATGCGCACGCCCTTGGCCTTCACCACGTCCTGGTTGTGCAGCGTGGCCTGCCGCACCGTGGAGCCCGCCACCAGGACCGGCTCCATCACCGCGTACGGGGTGGCGCGACCCGTGCGGCCGACGCCCACCTGGATGGCGAGCAGGCGGGTGGTGACCTCCTCCGGCGGGTACTTGTAGGCGATGGCCCAGCGGGGCGCGCGGCTCGTCGCGCCGAGCCGCTGCTGGTCCGCGAGGGCGTCGACCTTGACGACGATGCCGTCCAGCTCGTGCTCGATGTCGTGGCGGTGGGCGCCGAACCACTCGATCATCTCGACGACGCCGTCGATCCCCTCGACCACGCGGTTGTGCGGCGAGACCGGCAGCCCCCAGCGCGCGAAGTGCTCGTACGCCTCCGACTGCCGCGCCAGCTCCGTGTGCTCGCCGGCCGTCCACTGCAGCGCGCCGATCCCGTGCACGTACAGGCGCAGCGACTCCACGCGGGCGACGCCCGCCTCGAGCTCCATGCCGTCCTTCTTGTCGAGCAGCTGGCGCAGGCCGCCGGCCGCCGCGTTGCGCGGGTTCGCGAACTGCGGGAAGCGGCGCAGCGCGGCGACGCGGGCGCGCTCCTCGTCGAACGGGCGCGCGGACGTCGCCCGGCCGTCGTGCCGCTGGCGGGACTCCACCACCACGCGGTCGCGCAGCTGCGCCTGCAGCGCGTTGAGGCGCTCGAACGCCGCGACCGGGATGAAGACCTCGCCGCGGATCTCGACCAGGTCGGGGTGGCCGTCGCCGGCGAGGCGCCGCGGGATGTCGGCGATCCGCAGCGCGTTCTGCGTGACGTCCTCGCCCGTGCGGCCGTCCCCGCGGGTCGCCGCGCGCACCAGGCGGCCCTTCTCGTACAGCAGGGCGATCGCGAGACCGTCGATCTTCACCTCGGACAGGTACCCGACGTGCTCGGCGCCGAGGTCGCGGGCCACGCGCGCGTCCCAGGCGCGCAGCTCCTCGACCGAGAACACGTTGTCGAGGCTCAGCATGCGCTCGACGTGCTCCACCGTGGCAAAGCCGCCCGCGGCCGCGCCACCCACCCGCTGCGTCGGGGACTCGGGCGTCTGCAGCGCGGGGTGCGCGGCCTCGATCGCCGCCAGCTCGTGCATCCGCGCGTCGTACTCGGCGTCGGACACCCGCGGGGCGTCGTCCTCGTAGTAGGCGCGCTGGTCGGCCTCCACCAGCGCGACCAGCTCCGCCCAGCGGCGCTGGGCGGAGGCCTCGTCGAGGGTGCTGTCGAGCGTGCTGTCGGGCGCGGTGTCCGGCGCGGTGTTCTCGGTGTCCGTCACGGGCCCATCTTGCCGCGTGCCGCCGACACGGGCCGGGTCGGGCGGCCCCGGCCGCCCGACCTGCGGGAAGACCTGTTCCTGCGCTGTCCGAACCGCTACGATTCTGGCGATTTGGCCCCTCGTCCGATCCCCACCCGACCGACCGCAAGGACGCTCATGAAGATCGCCGTCGTCGGCGCCGGCTTCGCCGGCCTGGCCAGTGCCAAGGTGCTCCGCGAGTTCGGGCACGACGTGACCGTGCTCGACAAGGCCCCCGACGTCGGCGGCGTCTGGAGCGCCAGCCGCCGCTACTCCGGGCTCACCACCCAGAACAACAAGGGCTCGTACGCCTTCTCCGACCTGCCCATGCCGAAGGACTACCCCGAGTGGCCCAGCGGCGAGCAGGTGCAGGCCTACCTCGAGCGGTACGTCGACCTGCACGACCTGCGCCCGGCCCTGCGCCTGTCCACCGAGGTGGTCCACGCCGAGCTCACGGCGGCCGAGGACGGCTGGCTGGTCACCGCGCGCCGGGCGGGCGAGCCCGTGGGCGACCCCGAGCCGTTCGACCACGTCGTCGTCGCGAACGGCATCTTCTCCGACCCCGTGATCCCCCGCTTCGAGGGTCTGGCGCAGCTCATGCGTGCGGGCGGCAAGGTCGTCGCGGCCAGCCAGCTCACGTCGCTCGAGGACGCGCGCGGGAAGCACGTCGTCGTCGTCGGCTACGGCAAGTCGGCCTGCGACGTCGCCGCGGAGGTCGGTCCCGTCGCCGCGAGCACCCACGTCGTCGCGCGCCACCTGCTGTGGAAGCTGCCCAAGCGGCTCGGCAACGCGCTCAACTACAAGTACCTGCTGCTCACGCGGATGGGCGAGGGCCTGTTCCGCTATCAGACCGTCTCGGGCGGCATGGAGCGGTTCCTGCACGGCCCCGGCGACGGCGTCCGCAAGTCCATGCTGGGCAGCGTGGGCTCGGTCTCCACCAAGCAGCTGCACCTCAAGGAGCTGGGCCTCGTGCCCCGCGGCGAGTTCGCCGACATCGCCCGCTCCACCGTGTCGCTCGCCACCGACGGGTTCTTCGACCAGGTCGCCGACGGCGCCATCCGCGTCCACCGCGACGCCGAGATCGAGCGCCTGGCCACCGACGACGACGGCGCGCCGGTCGCCGTGCTCGACGACGGCACCACCGTGCCCGCGGACCTCGTCGTGTGCGGCACCGGCTTCCACCAGCGCGTGCCGTTCCTCGACGACGACCTGCAGGCCCGCCTGCTCGACGACCGCGGCAACTTCCAGCTCTACCGCCAGGTGCTCCCGCACGACGTGCCGCACCTGACGTTCGCCGGGTACAACTCGTCGCTGTTCAGCCCGCTGTCGGCGGAGGTCGGCGCCCTGTGGACCGCCGCCCTCCTGGCCGGCGCGGTGCGGGTGCCGCCGATCCAGGTGCGCCGCGAGCACGTGACCAACCGCGTGGACTGGATGGAGAAGCGCACCGAGGGCAAGCACGCCCGCGGCACCAACGTCATCCCGTTCTCGCTGCACCAGATCGACGAGATGCTCGACGACCTGGACCTGCGCCTGCCGGCCGCCACCCGCGCCGGCCAGTGGCTCCTGCCGGTGGACCCCCGGGCGTACCGGCACCTGTCCGCCACGCTCCGCCGGCGGGTCGGCCAGGGCGCCTGACACCCCCGCGCGGGCCGCCGGTCAGCGGAAGCGGACCGGGAGCTCGGCCGGGTGGCGCACCCACGCCGAGCGCACCGGCACGACGTCGACCCGCGGCGCCGTCAGCTCCATGTCGGCGACCCGGGCCAGGAAGTGCCCGACGACCGTCCGCGTGATCAGCGGCGCGGTGCGGTGCGCCGGGCAGGCGTGCGCGCCCGTCCCCCACGTCAGGTGGAACCGGGCGTCGACCTGCTCCCACGGGTCGGCCGCCCGCACCGCGCGGTCCGCGTTCGCCGCCGCGACGGCGGGCACGACGGCGTCGCCGGCCGCCACGGCCTGCCCGCCCAGCTCGCAGTCCGCGAGGGCGTAGCGGGGCCGCAGGTGCGGCAGCGGCGGCGCGTCGCGGGCGACCTCGTCGAGGGCGTCGTCCAGCGAGATGCGGCCGCCGTGCAGCCGCGCCGCGAACCCGGGGTCCGCGAGCAGGCGCTGGAGGGCGGTCGCGATCCACGCGATCTCCGCGTCGTGGGCGGTGGCGAAGACCAGGCCGACGGCGCCCATCACCTCGAGGTCGTTCTCGTGGGCCGGGTGCGCCAGCAGCGCGGACGTGAGGTCGTCGCTCGGCTCGGCCCGCCGGGCGGCGACGAAGCCCGCCAGCAGGTCCTCGGCCTCCTCGGACGCCGCGAACGAGTCCGCGGTGCCGGCGCGCTGGACGACGGTGAGCTGGTGCAGGCGGCGCGCGTCCGCGAGCGTCATGCCCAGCAGGTCGGCGAGCACCCGCACGGGGACATCGACGGCGTACTCGGCCACCATGTCGGCGCTGCCGCGCGCGGCCAGCCGGTCCAGGACCGAGGTGCACGCCACGTCGACGGTCCGCGCCACCCGCTTCTCCTCGACGGCGTCGAGGGCGTCGGCCAGCGGCGTGCGCAGGCGGCGGTGCTGGTCGCCGTCGCGGTCGTGGGCGCTGTCGCGCGGGGCGAGGACCGCCCGCGTGGGCGAGCGCCAGGCGACCATGCGCTCGGCCTCGTAGCGCCAGCGCCGCGCGTCGCGCGTGAACAGGGCCTCGTTGCGCAGCACGGCGGACACCTCGGCGTGCCCCAGCGCGAGCCACGCCGGCACGCCGGGCTCGAGGTCGACGGGCGCGAGCGAGCCCCAGCGGGAGCGCAGGGCCTCGTACCGCTCGGCCGGGTCGGGCGCGCCCGCCAGGTCGGCCAGGAGCGGCCGGTCGGCGACCTCCTCCAGCGGCACGACCCGCACGGCACCCGTGAGGCTCACGCGGCCGCGCTCCCGCCCGCGAGCCGCACCGCGTGCGCGACCAGCGCCTTGAGGGCCTCCACGGCCTGGCGCCGCTCGCGCAGGTCGCCCGTCACCACCGGGGTGCCCGGCGGCAGGTCGAGCGCCGCCCGCACCGCGTCGGTCGAGTGCCGCGGCGCGCCGGGGAACTCGTTGACCACCACGGCCACGGGCAGCTCCGTGTGCTCCTCGAGCTGGTCCAGCACCTCGAAGCTGTCCTCCAGGCGCCGCGTGTCCACGACGACGAGCGCCCCGACCGCGCCGTCCGCGAGGCCCGCCCACAGGTCCCAGAAGCGCTTCTGGCCCGGCGTGCCGAACAGGTAGAGCGCCGTCGTGCCGCCCACCGTCACGCGGCCGAAGTCCATCGCCACCGTGGTGGTCGACTTCGCGCCGAGGCGGGGGTCGACGCCCACGCTGGCGGCCGTGATCTCCTCCTCCGTGGTGAGCACGGGCACCTCGCTCACCGCGCCGATGAGGGTCGTCTTGCCGACGCCGTAGGCGCCCACGACGAGCACCTTGACCGACCGCTCGACGGTGGCGGCCAGGTGCCGCGCCGCGCCCTTCCCTGCACCGTCCGTCGCACCGTCCGCCGCGCCCCGCTCAGAAGCGTCGGAGACCATCGAGGACCTCCTCCAGCACGTCCAGGCCGACCGCGCTCTGCGGCGAGCGGACCGCGAGGTACCCGGCGTCGAGCAGGTCGGAGGCCAGCACGGCGACGAGGCTCGTGGGCAGCCGCAGGTACGCGGCGAGCTCCGCGAGGGACAGCGTGCCGCGGCACGTCGCGAGGAGGGCGCGCTCGTGCCGGCCGGCCCCGCGGGGCAGCTCGCGCCCGTCGTCGACGGCGCACAGCAGCGTCTCGGGCCGCAGCGTGTTGCGGCTGGGGTGCGCGCGCCCGCCCGTCAGGACGTACGAGCGCACCGGGTGGTCGCGGAAGCCGTCCGTCATCGCGTCTCCCCGGGCTCGGCGGGGCGCAGCACGTCGGTGCCGAGGGTGCGCTCGCCGATCATGAGCACCTGCGCCTGCATCTGCTGCGCCACCAGCCCCGGGTCCACGGACGCGTCGGTGACGACGGCGAGCCGCGACCCGTCGCCCGCGCGGCGCACGAAGAGGAAGCCGCCCTCGAACTCCACGAGCACCTGGCGCAGCCGGTCGCCGGCGCCGAACTCGCGGCCCATGCTCGTGCCGAGGGCGACGAGGCCCGCGCACGCGGCGGCGACCTTGTCCGCCGTGTCGGGTTCCGTGACGTCGGTGCGGACCTTCACCAGGCCGTCGGAGCTGAGGACCACGACGTGCCGCACCCCGCGCACCCCCGCCACCAGGTCGAGCATCCAGCTGTCCGGATGCGCGGCCGGGGTCGGCGTCGCGCCGGTGGTCTGGGTGGTCATGAGTCCTCCGGGTTCGCGTCCGGCTCGGCGGACGACGGCGTGTCGTGGGCGGGGCTGTCAGCCGTGGCCGGGGCCGCGGCGAAGAACGCGCCGATCCAGGCGCCGGCCTCCTCGGCCGACTGGTCGGGGGCGTCGGGAGCAGCGGTGGCGGCGTCGGGGGCGCGGTCGACCACCCGCTGGGCACCGGTGGCCGCGTCGCCGCGGCGCGCGCGCCGCTGTGGCAGCACGGGCGCGGCGTCGGGGGTCGCCTGCTCGGGCACGGCGGCGTCCGGAGCGGCGGCGTCGGGCGCGGTGTCGTCCCGCACGACGGGCACGGCGTCGCGCGGCCGCTCCGGCCAGGCGTCGTCCACGCTGGGGGCGAGGGTGTCGGGCGCGGCGGCGACCGCGGTGGTCAGGTCGCCGGGGACGAGGACGACGGCGCGCAGTCCGCCGTAGACGGACTCCATGAGGTCGACGCGCAGGTCGAGCGCACGAGCGTACGACCCGACCACCGCCAGGCCGGTCTGCGGCACCTCGCCGAGGTCGGCGATCCCGACGGGGCGCGCGCCGGACGCCACCGCGCGCACGCGCTCGAGCTCGCGGGTCTCCATGCCCACGCCGCAGTCGTCGATCTCGATGACGGCGCCGCGCTGCACCTGCCGGACGGCGACGAGCACCTGCGTGCTCGGCGGGGAGCACTGCGTGGCGTTGGCGAGCAGCTCGGCCACCACGTGCACGACCGGCTCGACGGCGCGGCCGACCACCGCCAGGCCCGGGTCGCCGGAGACCTCCACGCGCTGGAACGCGGTGATGCGGCCCGCGGCGGCGCGGACGACGTCGGGCAGCGGCAGCGGGTCGTCCCAGGTCTGCCCGGGGCGGCGGCCGCACAGCGCCACGAGGTTCTGCGCCTGGCGGGCGTGCTGGGCGGCGGCGTGGTCGATCCGCATCGCCGTCTGGAGCACGTCCGGGTCGGCCGCGTGCCGCTGGACGGTGCGCGCCGACTCCTCCTGGATGCGGTGCGCGGACGCCTGCACCTTGCGGCCCAGCGCGACGACCGCGGTCTCGACGGCGGACCGCTCGTCGTCGCGGGCCGCGCGCGTGCGCGCCAGCTCGGCCGTCGCGTCCTCCAGGGCGCGGGCGGACGCGGCGAGGTCGGCGGCCCGGACGACACCCTCAGCCTGCAGCGCCCGGCGCGCGGCCTCGGCGCGCCGGGCGGCGCCCGCCAGCAGCGCGGTCGCGAGGACGACCAGGAGGGCGGCGGCGCCGGCCAGCCCCCACGTGCCGGCGGCGGTCAGCCGGTCGGCGAGCGCCGGCCCGGCGAGGACGCACGCCATGGCCAGCGCGGCGCAGATCAGGGCCGGCAGGCGCGTCGTGCGCGTGCCGGCGGTGGTCGTCGTGCGCACCGCACCCCCGGGGGTGGAAAGGGACGGGTCTCTCGGAACGTCCATACCGGATTTACTGCTCTGACCAGGAGTTTCTACCATGAGCGACCCGCGGGTGAAAGGGGCCGTGCCGCCCGCGCGCCGAGCCCCGGCGGGAGCTGCGGCTAGGGTGCCGAGCATGACCGCCGAGCGCACCGCGACCGCACCCACCGACGCCCCGCCGACCCCGCTCGACACCCCGCTCGATCCGGCTGCGCCCGACCCGTTCGCATGGCTCGAGGAGGTCGAGGGCGAGGCCGCGCTGGCGTGGGTGCGCGAGCGCAACGACCACGCGCACGCGACGGTCGGCGCCGCACCCGGGTTCGAGGCGACGCAGGCCGCGGTCCGCGAGGTGCTGGACTCCGACGACCGCATCCCCGACGTGTCGCGGATCGGCGACCACCTGTACAACTTCTGGCGCGACGCCGCGCACGAGCGCGGCCTGTGGCGCCGCACCACCCCCGACTCCTACCGCACCGACGCGCCCGACTGGGAGACGGTCCTCGACCTCGACGCCCTCGCGGAGGCCGAGGGCGAGAGCTGGGTGTGGCACGGCGCGTCGCTCCTGCGACCGACGCCCGAGCAGCTCGCGGCCGGCGAGCCGTGGCGCCGCGCCCTGGTGGACCTCTCCCCCGGCGGCTCCGACGCCGACGTCACGCGCGAGTTCGACCTCGTGGCCAAGCGGTTCGTGCCGGCGGCCGAGGGCGGCTTCGAGCGCGACACCGCGCGGGCCGACGGCCGCACCGGCGCCAAGGGCGGGCTCGCCTGGGCGGACGAGGACACCGTGTACGTGTTCACCGACTTCGGGCCCGGCACGACCTCCTCGTCCGGCTACCCCCGCATCGCGCGGCTCTGGCGCCGCGGCACCCCGCTCGAGGACGCCGCCACGGTCTACGAGGGCACGGCCGAGGACATGTACATCTCCGCCCGGCGGTCCCGTACGCCGGGCTTCGAGCGGGACGTCGTGACCCGTTCCATCGCGTTCTACCGGTCGGAGACGTACCTCGTCGAGGCCGTCGGGACGCGGGACCAGCGCCTGGTCAAGGTCGACGTGCCCGAGTCCGCCGAGGTCGGCTTCCACCGCGAGTGGCTGCTCGTCGAGCTGCGCGACGACTGGACCGTGCCGTCCTCCGACGGCCCCGACCGCACCTACGCCGCCGGCTCCCTGCTCGCGGCGCCCGCCGACGCGTTCCTCGCCGGCGCGCGCGACCTCACCGTGCTCTTCGCGCCCACGTCGTCGACCTCCCTGGTCGGGGCGTCCTGGACGCGCCACCACCTGGTCGTCAACGTCCTCGACGACGTGAAGAACGCGGTGCACGTGCTCACCCCGCCCGCCGACGCCGCCCCCGGCGTCGCGTGGACCCGCTCCGAGCTGCCGCTGGGCGGCGGGCTGCTGACCGTCGGGGTGCGCGCCGTGGACGCCCTCGACAGCGACGACGTGTGGGTCACGACCACGGGCTACCTCACGCCGTCGACCCTCGCCCTGACGACCGTCGCCGGGCCGGGCGCGGCCACCGAGCAGCCGGAGCCCGAGGTGCTGAAGTCCGCGCCGGCGTTCTTCGACGCCGCAGGCATGGTCGCGGACCAGCACTTCGCCACGTCTCCGGACGGGACCCGCGTGCCGTACTTCGTCGTGGGCCGCGAGGACCTGGTGCGCCCCGCCGACCCGGAGGCGGGCGGCACGGCACCCACCCTGCTGTACGGGTACGGCGGCTTCGAGATCCCGCTGCTGCCCGGGTACTCCGGCACGGTGGGCCGCGCCTGGCTCGCCGACGGCGGCGTGTACGTGGTCGCGAACATCCGCGGCGGCGGCGAGTACGGCCCGGCGTGGCACCAGGCGGCCCTGCGGGAGAACCGGCACCGGGCGTACGAGGACTTCGCCGCCGTCGCGCGCGACCTCGTGGCCCGCGGCATCACCACGCCCGCCCACCTCGGCGCGCAGGGCGGCTCCAACGGCGGGCTGCTGGCGGGCAACATGCTCACGCAGTACCCCGACCTGTTCGGAGCCGTCGTGGTGCAGGTGCCGCTGCTGGACATGAAGCGGTACTCGCACCTGCTGGCCGGCGCGTCGTGGATGGCCGAGTACGGCGACCCGGACACGGACGACTGGGAGTTCGTGCGGACCTTCTCGCCGTACCACCTGTTCGACGCGGGCCGCGCCTACCCGCCGGTGCTGTTCACGACGTCGACCAAGGACGACCGCGTGCACCCCGGCCACGCGCGCAAGCTCGCCGCGCTGATGCTGGCGGCGGGCGCCGACGTCACGTCCTACGAGAACGTCGAGGGCGGGCACGGCGGCGCGGCCAACAACGCCCAGGCCGCGCACATGGCCGCCCTCGCCTGGACCTTTCTCCGCGACCGCCTCGCCTGAGGCTGTTGTGAGCGGGCGTTTGGCCCCGTCTCGTGTCCGAGACGGGGCCAAACGCCCGCTCACAACACTCGGTCAGGAGTGGGGCACCGTCGCGGTGATGAGGGTGCCGTCGTCGCGGCGGTTGCCGGACAGCGCGCGCAGGCTCGGGCGGCCCGGGCGCACGGGGCCCTGCCCGTCGAGCGGGACGCGCACGGGCTCGCCCGGGGAGGCCTTCACCCGCTCGCCCCGCACGGAGACCTCCGCGCCCTCGCCCGTCTCGGCCGTGAGCTCGAGCTCCTCGGTGCGCACGGTGACGCGCAGCCGCGAGCCGTGCCACATCACGCGGAACGTCAGCTCGTCCCAGCCCTGCGGCAGGCGCGGGTCGAAGGTCAGGACGCCGTCGTGGTCGCGCATGCCGCCGAACCCGAAGGCCAGCGCCGACCAGGTGCCGCCCGCCGACGCGACGTGCACGCCGTCCGACGCGTTGTCGTGCAGGTTCGCCAGGTCCACGAGCAGCGAGGAGACGAAGTACTCCAGCGCGAGCTCGTGGTAGCCGACCTCGGCCGCGACGATCGACTGCACGACGCCCGACAGCGTCGAGTCCCCCGTGGTCAGCGGGTCGTAGTACTCGAAGTCGGCGAGCTTCTCCTCCGGCGTGAAGTGCTGCCCCTGCAGGAAGAGCGCCAGCACGACGTCCGCCTGCTTGAGCACCTGGTACCGGTAGATGACCAGCGGGTGGTAGTGCAGCAGGAGCGGCCGCTTGGTGACCGGCGTCGCCGCGAGGTCCCAGATCTCCCGCTCGAGGAAGTGCGAGTCCTGCGGGTGGATGCCGATGCTCTCGGCGTACGGGATAGACATGTGGTCGGCGGCGCGGCGCCACTCGGTGGTCTCGTGGACGCCGAGCGAGAGCCGGTCGGCGAGGCGCGCGTAGTCCTCCGGGTACTCCTCGTGGATCCGCTCCACGACGTACGCCGCGGCGCGCAGGTTGAACCGCGCCATGACGTTGGTGAAGAGGTTGTCGTTGACGACGGTCGTGTACTCGTCCGGGCCGGTGACGCCGTGGATGTGGAAGTTGTCGTCGCCGTTCGCGCGCCAGAAGCCGAGGTCCTCCCACATGCGGGCGGTCTCGACGAGGACGTCGACCCCCTCGCGGCGCATGAAGTCCGTGTCGCCCGTGGCACGCACGTACTGCACCAGCGCGAAGCTGATGTCGGCGTCGATGTGGTACTGCGCCGTGCCCGCCGCGTAGTAGGCGGACGCCTCCTCGCCGTTGATGGTGCGCCACGGGAACAGGGCGCCCTTCTGCGACAGCTCGTGCGCGCGGCGGCGGGCGGCGTCGAGCATCTGGTAGCGGAAGCGCAGCGCGTTGCGGGCGTACCGCGGGCTCGTGTAGGTGAGGAACGGGAGGACGTAGACCTCCGTGTCCCAGAAGTAGTGGCCGCCGTAGCCGCTGCCCGTCAGCCCCTTCGCCGGGACGCCCGAGCCCTCCGCACGCGCCGTGGCCTGCGCGAGCTGGAAGATGTTCCAGCGCACCGCCTGCTGGATCTCCGGCTTCCCGGGGATCTCGACGTCGGACCGGGTCCAGAAGTCGTCCAGCCACTGCCGCTGGTGGTCGAGCTGCGCCTGGACGCCGCCCGCGCGCACCCGGTCGAGGGTGCGGCGGCAGCGGTCGACGAGCTCGCGCGTGGGCACGCCGCGGGACGTGTGGTAGGTGACCACCTTGGTGAGGCGGATCGGGTGGCCCGCCTTCGCGTCCACGCGGAACACGTGCTTGGCGAGGTCGTCGTCCACCTGCGTGCGCACGTCCCACTCGTCCGCGGTCTCGAGACGGTGGTCGGCGGCGACGGCGAGGGTCATGCCCGAGTTGGAGCACCGGTAGGACAGGACCAGGCGCTCGTCGTCGCCCCACCGGGTCTGCGGCTGCAGCACTCGGCCTGCGAACGCCTCCGCCTTGCGCGGGTCGAAGCCCTCGCCGAGGGACGCGGCCGGCACGTGGTACTCGTCCTGCCCGTCCTGGCGGTTGAGGATCTGCGAGGAGATCGCGACCGGGGCGTCGGCGTCGAGCAGGGTGACCTCGAACGTCATCACGGCCAGGTGCCGTTCGACGAACGACACCATGCGCTCGGAGCTGACCTTGACCCGCTTGCCCGACGGGGTGCGCCACAGGATCTCGCGCCGCAGCACGCCGTCGCGCAGGTCGAGGGCGCGCTCGTAGTCGATGAGGTCCGCCACGGGCAGGAGCAGCGGCTCGTCGTCGACGTACAGCCGGATCACCTTGGTGTCCGGGGCGTTGACGATCGTCTGGCCCACCTTGGCGAAGCCGTACGCCTCCTCGGCGTGGTGGATCGGCCACGTCTCGTGGAACCCGTTGACGAACGTGCCGTGGGCGTGGGACTCGCGCCCCTCCTCGACGTTGCCGCGCATCCCGAGGTAGCCGTTCGCCACCGCGAACAGGGACTCGGTGACCCCGAGGTCCTCGGCGGAGAACTCGGCCTCGACGAGCCGCCACGGCTCGGCCGGGAAGCGCATCCGGTCCACGGAACGCTGCTCGTCGGCGGTGCGCTTGATCATGCCTGGTCCCCCTGCTGCGTGCGCTCGTCGTTCTCGTCGTCACGGTCGGCGGGCGCGTCGAGGATCGACGCGTCCAGCTCGCCGAGGTCGGCGACCACCCGGTCCGCGCCGTGCGCGGCGAGCGCCTGCGCGCCCACGCCCCGGTCGACGCCCAGCACGAGGCCGAACGGGCCCGCGGCCCCGGCCTGCACGCCGGACAGCGCGTCCTCCACGACGACGGACTGCTCCGCCGGCACGCCGAGGAGCTCGGCGGCGCGCAGGTACGTGTCGGGGGCGGGCTTGCCGGCCAGCTGCTCGCGGGCCGCGACGTTGCCGTCCACGACGACGTCGAACCGGTCCGCGAGCCCCGCCGCGGCGAGCACCGCGGGGGTGTTGCGCGACGACGAGACCACGGCCACCTGCGCCCCCGCCGCCGTCACGGCGTCGAGGAAGCGCACCGAGCCCGGGTAGGGCGCGATGCCCTCCTCGGCGAACATGCGGTTGACGATGGCGTCCTTGCGGTTGCCGAGCGCGCTCACCGTGTCCTCGCCGGGTGCGTCGTCCGCCGTGCCGCGCGGCAGCTCGACGCCGCGCGAGGCGAGGAACGCGGCCACGCCGTCGTACCGGGGCTTGCCGTCGATGTGCGCGAAGTAGTCCGCGGACGTGTACGGCGCGAGGGCGCGCTCCTGGCAGTACGGCGCGAACAGGCGCTCCCACGCCCGCATGTGCACCTCGGCGGTCGGGGTGAGCACGCCGTCGAGGTCGAACAGCACGGCTCGGAGGCTGGTCACGGGCGTCCTTCGCAGGTCGGGGGCAGGTCGGGGGCAGGTCGCGGGGCACCGCACCCGTGGGCCCGACGCCGTGGTTCAGCCTACGCAGTTTCGGGAGCGCGGCGGGCTCATCCCGCGGCGCGCTCCGCGAGCGCCTCCGCCACCCGGCCGAGGTTCGCCAGCTCGGCGCGATGGGTGTCGGCGCCCTCGAGCCGACGACGGGGCGCGGCGAGCAGCGTGACGTCCGCGAGGCCCGTCGCCGGCAGCCCCACGCGCCGCCACGGCTCGGCCACCAGGCGCACCAGCTCGCCGAGCTGCGGCCCGGAGCACTGCGAGACCGTGGCGGGCGGGAGCCCCGCCCACAGCCCGACCCCGCGCTCGGTGGCGCGGGCGAGCAGCTCCCAGGCGCGCTCGTTCCAGCCCGGGGCGTCCCCCGCGCCGCCGAGATCCCCGAGGGCCAGCCCGACGGCGTCCGCCCCGGCGAGCGCGGCGGGCGGCACCCCCACCCACGTGCCGCCGAGGTGCACGACGACCCGCGCCCCGGCGTCGTGCGCCGCCTCGATCACCGGCCGCAGGCCCTCCACGACGTCGGGTCCGGGCACCGCGCGCAGCCGCGAGTAGCCCGAGAAGCTCGGCAGCACCCCCGCGTGCACCTGGCCGAGCAGCGGCTCGGTGAGCTGCACGACCGGCGTCGCCCCCGGCACCTGGGCGCGCACACCGGCGAGGTGGGTGCGCACCGCCTCCGCCAGGGCGAGGGACAGGTCGCGCCGCGCCCCGACGTCGGCGAGCACGCGGTCGCCGCGCGCCGACCAGAGCTCCGCGGCGAGGGTCCACGGGCCCACCAGCTCGACGGCGAGGGGTCCGTCGTGCCCGACGGCGGCGACGGCGAGCGCGGACAGGTCCTCGCGCAGCAGCGCGTCGGCGCGGCGCAGGTCGGCGCCCGGGTGGTCGGCGAGCTTCCAGCCGTGCGGGCCGAGCTCCACCGGCATCTCCGCGAGCATCGCGGCCGTGCGGCCCACCGGGTCCGCGCCCGGGCCGCGCCCGGTGAGCTGGGTGAGGAACGGCAGCGGTTCGACGCCGGTCGGCAGGGAGGCCAGGTCGTCGAGGACGGTCTGCTGCGCGACGAGCTCGTCGCGCGCGCCGCCCGGCCACGGGCCGTGCCCGGAGACGGCGGTCACCGGTCCCCGCCCCGGGTCGTCCTGCGGGTCGTCGAAGGTTTCACCACCACGTCACCTCCTCCGCCGCGTCACGTCGCGGCGGCTCGCTGCTCTCGAAGAATAGGAGCGGCCGTCGACGGCGCTCACCGGGAGCACCGTACCGGCCGGACGAAGGAGTCCCGATGTCCGTGATCCTCGACCAGGCGCCCGCGTCACCCGCGGCCCCGGTCACCGCGCAGCCCGCGACGCTCCCGGCCCACCTGCCGTCCGCCGCCCGCGCCGTCGCCACCCGCGTGCACGCGAACGCCATGCCGTCCGGCGCCGAGGCGGTGCTGCGCCGCCAGCTCGCGCCCGGCTTCCGCAACCACGACGTGCTGCCGGGCTGCACGGGCGGCCCCGACGCCCTGGTCGCCACGATGCAGTGGTTCCACGACGCGTTCGACGAGCAGCGCGTCGAGGTGCTGCACGCCCTCTGCGAGGGCGAGCTCGTGGCCCTGCACGTCGCGTTCAGCGCGCTGCACGCCGGGTTCTTCCTCGGGGTGCCGCCGTCGCACCGGCGCTTCACGGTGCGGGAGATGCACCTCGTGCGCGTGACCGACGGGCTCGAGGTGGAGCACTGGGTCACCCGCGACCAGGTGTGGTGGGAGCACGAGCTGCGGCGGTGATCGCCCGGGCACCGCCGTGGGAGACTTGCCGCCATGCGGATCACCGTGCGCAACGCCCGTTTCCAGCAGCTCCAGACGTTGCTCACCAACCGCACCAAGCGCGGCCGCGCCGGCGAGTTCCTGGTGCAGGGCGTGCGGCCCATCACCATGGCCGTCGAGCACGGCTGGCAGGTGCGCACCCTGCTGCACGAGACCGACCGCCGGCTCTCGTCGTGGGCCAAGGACATGCTCCAGGCCACGGGCGCGGAGACGATCGCGATGTCGCCCGAGCTGCTCGCCGAGCTCTCCGAGAAGGACGCCGGCGCCTCCGAGCTGCTCGCCGTCGTCGCCATGCCCGCCGACGACCTGGGCCGGGTCCCCGTGGGGCCGTCGTTCCTCGGCGTGGTCTTCGACCGCCCCACGCAGCCGGGCAACGTCGGCGCGGTCGTGCGGTCCGCGGACGCGTTCGGCGCCGACGGGCTCGTCGTGACCGGGCACGCGGCCGACCCGTACGACCCGAAGTCGGTGCGCGCGTCCACCGGCTCGCTCTTCGCCCTGCCCGTGGTGCGCGCGGCGTCCCACCACGAGGTCCTCGACTGGGTGGGCGCGCAGCGCGCCGCGGGCACCCCTGTCACCGTCGTCGCGACCGACGAGGACGGCGACGCCGCGCCCGCCGACGTCGACCTCACCGGCCCGGTGCTCCTGGCCGTCGGCAACGAGACCGTCGGCCTGTCGAAGGGCTGGCGCGAGGCGGCCGACGTCACGGTCGCCATCCCGATGGCCGGCTCCGCGAGCTCCCTCAACGCGTCCAACGCCGCGTCGATCGTGCTCTACGAGGCGCACCGGCAGCGTCTCGCGCGGGGATAGACCGCGTCAGGCCCGCCAGGCGCGGGCGACGGTGCCCTGCCCGAGCACGCGCGTCCCGCGGTACACGACCAGCGACTGCCCGGCGGCGACGCCCCGCAGCGGACGCCCGGTGAGCTCGACGTCGATCCCCGCAGCGCCGTCGGCGTCGGTCGTCGCGCGCACCCGCGCGGGCACGGGCGCCCCGTGCGCCCGGACCTGCACCTCGACGTCGTCGAGCCATGCCGACCCGGCGAGCTCGTCGGGGGCCGTGAGCCACACGGCCGCGCCGGCCTCGATCCGGTCCACGCTGAGCAGCTCGGCCGGGCCCACGACGATCGTGTTGGACGACGCCTGCACGTCCACCACGTACCGCGCGCGCCCGTCGGCGGCGGGGCGCCCGAGGCCGAGGCCCTTGCGCTGGCCCACCGTGAACGCGTACGCGCCGTCGTGCTCGCCGACGACGTTCCCGGCGGTGTCCACGACGTCGCCCGGCCGGGAGCCGAGGCGCTCGCGCAGGAAGCCGCGGGTGTCGCCGTCGGCCACGAAGCAGATGTCGTAGGAGTCGGGCTTGGCGCTCACCGACAGGCCGCGCCGCTCCGCCTCCGCGCGCACCTCGGCCTTGGAGGCGAACTCGCCGAGGGGGAACATCGAGCGCGCCAGCCGGTCCCGGCCCATCACGGCCAGCACGTACGACTGGTCCTTCTCGTCGTTCGGGGACCGGTGCAGCTCGCGGGTCACGGTGCCGTCGGGGGCCTCGCGCGTCACGACCTGCGCGTAGTGCCCCGTCGCGACGGCGTCGAAGCCGAGCGCCGTCGCCTTGTCGAGCAGGGCCTCGAACTTGATGTGCTCGTTGCAGCGCACGCACGGGTTCGGCGTGCGGCCCGCCTCGTACTCCGACAGGAAGTCCGCGACGACGGTCTGCTCGAACGTCTCCGAGAGGTCCCAGACGTAGTAGGGGATGCCGAGCACGTCCGCGGCCCGGCGCGCGTCGCCGGCGTCCTCGATGGAGCAGCAGCCGCGCGAGCCCGTGCGGAACTGGTCGCGGTTGCGGCTCAGCGCCATGTGCACGCCCACGACGTCGTGCCCCGCCTCCACGGCGAGCGCCGCGGCGACGGCCGAGTCCACGCCACCCGACATCGCGGCCAGCACCTTCACGCCGCACCCCCCGACCGCGCCGGGGCCACGCCCGACACCAGACCGGCCGCGCGCGCCCGCTGCACCACCTGGGGCAGGGCGGCGACGAGCCGCGCCACGTCGTCGTCGGACGACGTCGCGCCGAGGGTGAAGCGCAGCGCGCCGCGCGCCTCCAGCTCCGGCACGCCCATCGCGAGCAGCACGTGCGACGGCTGGGGCACGCCCGCCTGGCACGCCGAGCCCGTCGACGCCTGCACGCCCGCCGAGTCCAGCAGGTACAGCAGCGAGTCGCCCTCGGCGCCGGGGAACGTGAAGTGCGCGTTACCGGGCAGGCGCCCGGCGGGCTCGGACGCCGGGTCCGGCCCGCGCAGCACCGCCTCGGGGTCCGCGGCGCGCACGCCCGCGACGAGGGCGTCGCGCAGCGCCGCCAGGTGCGCCGCGCGCTCCCGCCATCCGTCGACCGCCTCCGCGAGCGCGACGGCGAACGACCGGATCGCGGGCACGTCCAGCGTGCCCGAGCGCACGCCCCGCTCCTGGCCGCCGCCGTGCAGCACCGCCTCCAGCGGCAGGTCCCGGCGTGCGAGCAGGGCACCCACGCCCAGCGGGCCGCCCAGCTTGTGGCCCGTGACCGTGAGCGCGTCCACGCCCGACGCCGCGAAGTCGACCTCGACCTGCCCCACCGCCTGCACCGCGTCCGTGTGCACGGGCACGCCGTGCTGGTGCGCCAGCCGCACCACGTCGCGCACCGGCTGCAGCGTGCCCACCTCGTTGTTGGCCCACATCACCGAGACGAGGGCCACCTCGTCGGCGTGCTCGGCCAGCTCCGCGCGCAGCGCCGCCAGGTCGAGCCGGCCGTCGCCGTCCACCGGCAGCAGCACGATCTCCGCGCCCGCGTGCCCCGCCAGCCAGAACGCCGGGTCCAGCACCGCATGGTGCTCGACGGCGGACACCAGCACCCGCGTGCGGCGCGGGTCCTGCCGGCGCCGGCCCCAGAAGATCCCCTTGATCGCGAGGTTGTCCGCCTCCGTGCCGCCCGCGGTGAAGATCACCTCGCTGGGTCGCGCGCCGAGCGACGCCGCCACCGACTCGCGCGACTCCTCCACCGCCCGCCGCGCCCCGCGCCCCGCCGAGTGCAGCGAGCTCGCGTTGCCCGCGTGCCCCGCCTCCGCCACGTACGCCTCGAGCGCCGCCCGCGACATGGGGGTGGTGGCGGCGTGGTCGAGGTAGGCGCCGGCGGGCGCCTCGGGGGTGGTCACGGTTCCCCAGTCTACGAACTGCTCGCTGTGGTTCTTTCTCGTGGTTGCTTCCGGTGCGGGGCGGGGGTGTCGTGTCGCGAGGCGCGCCATCCGCCGCTCGTTCCTCGCGGCTCCCGCCAGGCCCGACCAGCCTCGCGACACGACACCCCCGCCCCGCCCCTCGTGCATCGCCCGACATCTCCGGAACGACCACAACGGCGGCCCTGCCGCCCGGGTCGGGCGACAGGGCCGGTCGGCGCCCGCGGGCGTCGGGAGGGAGATGCTGGGGTGCTGGCGAGGCTCAGCGCTGTCGGGGCCAGGGGAAGGGGCCCGGGCCGTCCCAGCCGTCGCCCTTGCCGTGCCCGTGCCCGTTGCCGTTCCCGTGGCCCGGGTGCTCGCCGCGGCCGGACTTGTAGACCTGGATGGTCGACGGGCGCGGGCCGCGCCAGGCGCCGGCCGGCACCTTCTCGCCCTCGGCGAGGTAGTCCGGGAAGAACGAGTGCTGGTCGTCCGTGCTGCCGTTCTCGCCCGGGTGCTGCACGTTGACGTAGACCATCTGGTCGCGCGAGTCCACGACCGGTCCGCAGGTCTCCGCCTCGCGCGGCACCGACAGGAACTGCTCCACCCGCCCGCGCCGGCTGCCCGTGAGGGTCACCTTGAACAGGCCGTCGCACTTCTGGATGGTCGACGGGGCGCCGTCCGTGGAGATCCACAGGTTGCCGTCCGCGTCGAACGCGAGGTTGTCGGGGCAGGAGATCGGCGAGACCTGGTCGGCCGGGAAGCCCGAGAAGTACGTCGAGCCGTTCACCGACGGGTCGCCCGCGACCAGCAGCAGGTTCCAGGTGAACGTCGTGGCGGTCTGGTCGCCGCGGTCCTCGATGATCTCGACGACGTGCCCGTCGCGGTTGGTGTTCCGCGGGTTGGGCTCGGTGGCGCCCTCCTTGCCGGCCTTGCCGCGGTCGGTGTTGTTGGTGCACGCGACGTAGACGCGGCCGGTGAGCGGGTTGGGCTCCACGTCCTCCGGGCGGTCCATCTTCGTGGCGCCCACGGCGTCGGCCGCGAGGCGCGTGAAGACGAGCACCTCCTCCACGGTCATCCCGGGCACCCGGGACGCACCGTCCTTCACCAGCGGGATCCACTCGCCCGTGCCGTCGAAACCGCCGTCGGAGGGCACCGCGCCCGAGCCGTCGATCTCGGCCGCCGGCGAGTCGCCCGTGAACCGCGCCACGTACAGGTCGCCCTCGGACAGCAGCGTCTTGTTGTGGCGGCGTGCCGCGCGGCTCGCGCCCTCGCGGAAGCGGTTCTTCGACACGTACTTGTACACGTAGTCGAACCGCTCGTCGTCGCCCATGTACGCGACGGCGTGCCCGCGCTTCGACAGGATGACGTTGGCGCCCTCGTGCTTGAAGCGGCCCATGGCCGTGTGCTTGACCGGCGCCTCGTCGGGCTCGTACGGGTCCACCTCGACGATCCAGCCGAAGCGGTGGCTCTCGTACTCGTAGCCCGGGTTCCGGCCGTCGAAGCGCGGGTCGTCGAGCTCCCAGCCGTAGCTGGTCGCGGCGTCCTTGAGTCCGTATCGCGCGTCCCGCGGGTCCTTGCCGTTGACGCGGAAGTTGGCGTTGTAGTTCTCCTCGCCGGAGACGACCGTGCCCCACGGCGTGGTGCCGCCCGAGCAGTTGTTGAGCGTGCCGCGCACGCGGGTGCCGCTCGGGTCCTCGATCGTCTGCATGAGGTACGACCCGGCCGCCGGGCCGTCCACGCGGAACTCCGTGTCCACGGTGATGCGGCGGTTGTAGCGGCTGATCCGCGAGTACGTCCACGGCGAGCCCTCGCGGTCGCGGCGCACCTCGACGACCGACAGCCCCCAGGCGGCGCGCTCGATCGCGCGTCGCGTGGCGGCGTCGTACGAGTCGTCGAACATGATCCCGGCGTTGGTGTACTCGTGGTTGCTCACGAGCAGGCCGTGCGTGCCCCGCTTCGTCCTCCCCTGCGGGCGGACGTCGCCCGGGTCGGCGGGGAGGATGTCGAGGTAGTCGACGTTGTAGCCGAACTGCCTGGCCTGCTGCTCCGGCGACTGGCGCGCCGGGTCGAACGCGCGGCCGCCCGGCAGGATCGGGTCGCCCCAGCGGATGATGGGCGACCACTCGTAGCCCTCGGGGACGACGAAGGCGTCGAGGCCCGCGTCCTGCGGGGCGATCGCGCCGAAGGCGAGCCCCTTGCCATGGCCGCGCCCGGCGGCACCGGCCGACGTCGCGGCGGAGGCGCCGGGCGCGGCGGCCACCTGGGCGCCGACGACGACGGTGGCGGCCGCGGCGGCCAGGCCGCCCAGCATGACGCGGCGCGACAGCGCCCGGGCGGCGACGTCGCGGAAGTACTCGTTGGCGGACTCGTTGGGGGCCGGGTGCGAGCACGCGTCCGCGCACTTCAGCCGGCAGGTGACGGCGCTGCGCTTGCCGCGCGCGTAGTGGGGGCCGTCGTGGGGGCCGGTGGGCGGGGCCGCGAGCTCCAGCAGCGGGCGCGACTCGGGGGCGATCGTCATCGGTGGCACTCCTGAGGGTGTGCGGTGTCAGGACAGGGGGTGACCTGCCCGAACGTAGGGACCACCGATGGCGGCTGCGGGTCGTGACACCGACCCGCAGGTGAACAGCAGGTGACGCCCAGGGTCCGCCGGCCGGGGACGCCGTCAGCCCAGCGAGGCCACCCACTCGGACGTGCCGTCGGAGAAGCCCTGCTCCTTCCAGATCGGCACCTCGGCCTTGAGCTCCTCGACCAGGTCCGACGCCGCGGTGAACGCGGCCTGCCGGTGCCCGGCGGCGACGGCCGCCACGACCGCGACGTCCCCGATCGTCAGGTCGCCGGTGCGGTGCACGACGGCGACGCGCACCCGGTCCCCCGTCGACGCGGCCGTGCGGCGCGCGACCCGTTCCGCGACCGCCCGCAGCACGGCGGCCGCGTCCGGGTGGGCCTCGTAGTGCAGGTGCACGACGTCGCGCGAATGACCGGGCGCGCCGTCGTGGTCGCGCACGTAGCCGGTGAACGTGGCCACGGCCCCGCACGCGTCGTCGCGCACCAGCGCGCTCAGCTCGGCGACCAGCGGGTCCAGCGGCGAGTCGACGACGACGGCGCGCAGCACCTCGGCCCTCGCTTCCGCGGGCGGGGCCGGCGCGGGGGCGGTGTGGTCGACGCCGGCGAGCTGGTCGACGGCGTGTGGCAGCACCTCGGCGAGCGCGTCGAGGCCGTCGGTCACGCCCCCGACGGAGCCGGGCAGGTTGATCACGAGCGTGCGACCGGCGACGCCCGCGACGCCGCGGGACAGGGCCGCCGCCGGTACGGCCCGCTTCGCGGGGTCGGTGGGGGCGAGCGAACGGGCGCGTACCAGCTCCGCGATCCCCGGCACCTCGCGGTCCAGGACGGCGCGCGTGGCCTCCGGCGTGCGGTCGCGCGGCCCGAGGCCCGTGCCGCCGCTGGTGACGATCAGGTGCGGCACCTCCTCGCGCGCCGCGCCCGACGTCGACCCGAGCAGTGCGGCGATCGCCTCGCGCACCGGGTCGCCGTCGGGCACCACGACGGGCTCGGCGACCACCCAGCCACGCTCCGCGAACCATGCCGCGGCCGCCGGGCCGGAGCGGTCCTCGTACTCCCCCGCCGCCGCGCGGTCCGACGCGACGACGACGGCGACGCGGCGCTCCGGCGCCGCCCCCGCGGCGCTCATGCGTCCGCCTGCCCGTCCGACGCCGCCGCGCGCGTCCAGTCGCCCGACTTGCCGCCCGACTTCGCCACGACCTGCACGTCCGTGAGCACGGCCGCCTTGTCGACGGCCTTGATCATGTCGTAGAGCGTCAGCCCGGCGACGGTCACGGCGGTGAGCGCCTCCATCTCGACGCCCGTGCGGCCGGTGGTGCGCACCGTCGCCGACATCCGGACCTCGCCCGAACCGCCCGCGGCGGGCACCACGTCGATCTCGACGCCGGAGATCGGCAGCGGGTGGCACAGCGGCACGAGGTCGGGCGTGCGCTTGGCGCCCATGATCCCCGCGACGCGTGCGGTGGCGATCGCCTCCCCCTTGGGCAGGTCGCCGGTCGCGATGCGCGCGACGACGTCGGGCCGGGTGCGCAGCACGGCCGTGGCGGTCGCCTCGCGGCGGGTCACGTCCTTGGCCGACACGTCGACCATGTGCGCGGCGCCGTCGGCGCGGTAGTGGGACAGATCGGCGTTGTCGGTCAACGGAGCTCCTGGTAGTCGACGAGGTCGCCGGCCTCGAGGCGCGCGACGCCGGGCGGCACGTGCACGAGGATCGTCGCGGCGGCGAGATGGGTGAGCAGGTGCGAGCCGGGGCCGCCGCTCATCCGTACGCGGCCGCCGTCGAGCACGCCCCGCCGCACCTGGTGCAGCGCCGGCGGCGAGTCGAGCGGCTCGGCCAGCGGGGCGCGCCCGGCCGGACGACGCGCGGGCGCGGCGCCCGTGGCGGCGGCCAGCGACGGGCGCAGGAACAGCTCGAACGACACGAACGCGCTCACCGGGTTGCCGGGGAACGCGACGAGCGGCACCCGCCGCGCGACCGCCCCCGCGCCGACGTCGACGGTGCCGAGGCCCTGCGGGCCGCCGGGCTGCACGGCCACGTGCCCGAACCAGGCGTCGGTGAGGGTCTGGCGCACCACCTCGTACGCCCCGGCCGACACGCCCCCGGTCGTCACGACGAGCGCGACGTCGTGCGGGGCGTCGGCGAGCACCTGGCGCAGCGCGTCGGGGCGGTCCGGCACGACGCGGGTCGTGACGCGGGCGCCGGCCTGCGCGAGCGCGGCGGTGAGGGCGGCGCCGTTGGCGTCGTGCACCTGGGCGGGGCCGAGAGCCGCGCCCGCGGGCGCCAGCTCCGAGCCGGTGGAGACGAGCAGCACGTGCGGCGGCGGCGCGACGTCGACGGCGGTGACGCCGGCGGCCACGAGCGCGCCGAGCTGCGGCGGGCCCAGCGGGGTCCCGGCCGCGAGGAGCAGGTCACCCCGCGCGACGTCGGAGCCCGCGGCGCGCACGAACGTGCCGGGCGCGACGGGGGCGGCGAACTGCACCGAGGCGGCGCTCCGCGGGTCCGGGAAGCGCGGTGGGTCGGCGTCCTCGATCTTGACGACGGCGTCGGCGCCGGCCGGCACCGGCGCGCCGGTCATCACCGGCGCCGCGCTGCCCGGCTCGAGCGGCGGCGGCTGCGTGCCCGCGGGCACGGGGGCAGCGACCGGCAGCACGACCGGGTCCCGCGCCGTCGCCGCGGCGAGGTCGGCCGCGCGGACCGCGTACCCGTCCATCTGGGAGTTGTCGAAGCCGGGCAGCGCGACCGCGGCCACCGCATCGCGGGCCAGCACCCGCGGCGCCAGCGCCGCGCCCGCCGCCGTCTGCGCGAGCAGCGTCGCGACGTCCACCCGCGCCGCCCCGCGCGCGGCCGTCAGGGACGGTCCTGCCAGCGCGGCCACCGCGGCCGCGTGGTCGGCCACCGATCTGCGGCCGTGCGTCACGTCGTCATGCACGAGCGTCAGCCTATGTTCTCGGCGCGGACATCCTCGAGGGCGCTCGCGTCGCCGACGGCGTCAGCCCCGCTTCACCAGCTCGAGGACCGGGGAGGTGCGGAAGGGTGCGGAGCCTATGGTCCGGGCGAGGTCTCCGGTGAGGTAGTCGTACAGCTCGTCACGATCGCGACAGGCAGCAGCGACGAGCAGGTCGTAGTTCCCGGACAGCGCCGTGGCCATGGCGACGGGAGCGTGGGTGGCGACCCGGCGGCCGAGCTCGTCGAGCTGATCGAGCGGAACCTGCATCCAGATGAGCACCAGCTCCTCGTATCCGAGAACCCGTTCGTCGACGACGACGTCGAAGTAGACGAGCGAGCACGCCCGAAGCCGGTCCAGGCGCCGGCGTGCGTTGGACTCGGAGACGCCGACGGCGCCGGCGACCCGCGCGACGGTCGCGCGCCCGTCATCGGCGAGGACACCGATGATCGCCCGGTCGACATCGTCGGCGCGCCGGCCGCCGTGTGCCCCGGCGGACACGGAACCAGCGCCGGCGAGCTCACTGATCTCGGCCGCCGTGAGCGCGCTGATGCGCGCCTGCCAGGCCACCTGGTGGCCCACGAAGAACCGCAACGGGGAGTACGCCTCGATCGCCAGGATGCCCGGCGTCGTGTGCAACGCGGCGAGCACGGCGTCGCGCACGGACGGTGCCGTGCGGTGACCCTCGACGTGGAGCAGGAAGACGACCTCGGTGCCGCCCGAGGTCAACATCACCCATCTCGTGTCGTCCCTGGCGCCCAGCTCCTGGGCGATCGTGCGTGTCTGCGGCGGCGCGCACCGAAGTCTGACGAACCAGCCCTGTGCCGTTCCGTCGGCGGTCACGGGTACCGCACTGATCCGTACGGCGCCGTGGTCCACGAGCCGGCGGTACCGGCGCGCGACGGTCTGGTCGGACACTCCGAGGACCGCCCCGATCCGCTCGAAGCTCGCGCGGGCATCGATCTGGAGCGCATGCACGATGCGGCGATCCAGCACGTCGAGTGCGAGAGATTCCGTCACGAGGATCGAATCTACGTCGAGATCCACCACTTCGTCGGCGCACCCTGTTGCAGATTCGCCGCCCTGACGAGCATCGAAGCGTTGTCCTGTCGCTTCGAAGGAGTCCCCGTGCGTTCCTGGTCCGCCCTGCTCGCCATCTGTCTCGGTACGTTCTTGCTGCTGCTCGACGCGACGATCGTGACCGTCGCGCTGCCCGACATGCACGACGACCTCGGCGCCTCGTTCACCGACCTGCAATGGCTGATGGACGCCTACGCGTTGATGCTCGCCACGTCCCTGCTCGGCGCCGGGGCGCTCGCCGACCGGACCGGGCGGCGCCGGGTCTACGTCGCCGGCCTGGCGATCTTCATGGGCGCCTCGGTCCTCTGCGCGCTCGCGCCCGACGTGCAGGTGCTCATCGCCGCTCGTGCCCTGCAAGGGGTGGGCGGCGCAGCCATGCTCGCCACGACGCTCGCCCTGCTCTCGGTCACCTACCACGGCCGCCAGCGCGGCATCGCGTTCGGGGTGTGGGGCGCCGTCAGTGGCGCGACGACCGCGCTCGGACTGCTCCTCGGCGGCGTGCTCACCGAAGTCGCGGGATGGCCGTGGATCTTTGCGATCAACGTTCCGGTCGGCATCCTCGCGATCCTGGTCAGCCTTCGCGCGCTGCCCTCCGCCGCCGGTGACGGACGACGAAAGCTCGACCTCGCCGGCACGGCCACATTCACGATCGCCGCGGGCGCGCTGGTCCTCGCCATCATCCGCGGGCAGCAGGACGGCTGGACGAGCCCTCGAATCCTTCTTGCTCTTGCGGCCGCGGCAGCCGCCACGATCCTGTTCGTCGTCATCGAGTCGCGAGTGGCACAGCCGGTCCTCGACCTCGCCCTGTTCCGCCGCCCGCCCTTCGTTGCGGCCATGGTCGCCACCCTCACGCTCCAGGCCGCCGCGTTCTCCACCCTCCCGTCGACCTCCGTCTGGCTGCAGACCGTCGAGGGCCTCGGACCCGTCGACACCGGGGTCGCGTTCCTCCCCCTCGCCGTTCCGGCGCTCGTGGTCGCTGGATTCTCGGGCCGCCTGCTGCACCGGGTGCCGCCTCGGATCACCATCGGCACCGGGCTCCTCGTCGTCGCCGGCGGCGCCGTCACGCTCGCGCTCTGCATGAAGGCGGACTCGGCGGCATCGGCCCTGACCACAGGACTTGTCGTGGTGGGTACCGGGGCCGGGCTCGCCATCGTCCCCGTCGCGGACGCCGCGATGGCCGCGGTGCCGCACGACCGCGCCGGCATGGCGAGCGGGGCGATGAACACCTTCCGCCAGCTCGGGTTCGCCCTCGGCATCGCGCTGTTCGGCGCGGTTCTCCAGGCCCGCCTCAGCGCAAGCCTCCTGGACCAGCAGGTGCCCCAGGCCCCGGCGCTCGGCGCGGCGGTCAGCAGCGGCGGCCTCGACGGGGCGGTCGCCCAGATCCCGCCCGACCAGGTCACCGCGATCACCCACGCGGTCCGCGAGGCATTCGCCGTGGGGCTCAGCGGGGTGTACCTGACAGCAGCGGTCGTCGCGCTCGTCGGCGCCACCACCGCATTCGCCCTCGGCCGGCGCACCACGGTCGTGCAGGAGCTCGGCCCCGACCCTGTCGAGCTCGGCTGAGCGCACCTCTGCCTCGCGATCGAAGACATCGCATCCGCGACCTTATCGATCCGCAGATGCGCGACTATGCTCTGTCTCGTGCCGCACATGCGAGTTTCGGAAGCGTCCGTGTACCTCGGCGTCAGCGACGACACCGTGCGCCGCTGGATCGACCGCGGCCTGCTCGGGTCCACCACGGACGCGGCGGGGCGCAAGGTCGTGGACGGGTACGAGGTCGCGATGGTCGCGCGCGAGCACGCCACGCCCCCGGCGCTCCCGGGCGGGATGAAGAGCTCGGCGCGCAACCGCTTCGTCGGGCTCGTCACGGACATCCAAAGCGACAAGGTTATGTCTCAGGTGGAGCTCCAGTGCGGGCCGTTCCGCGTGGTGTCGCTCATGAGCAGCGAGGCCGTGCGCGACCTGGGCCTGGAACGCGGCTCCGTGGCGGTGGCGGTGATCAAGTCGACGACGGTCGTGATCGAGGCCGAGGCGTGAACCGCCGAGGACGAAGGAGACGTATGAGGAAGCATCTCGCCGCCGGGGTGGCGACCCTGTCGGTCGGCGCGGCGGCGACCGCGCTCGCGGGCTGCGGCACGTCGGCGTCGGGGGGCGAGGGCGGCGACGGCGCGACGCTCACCGTGTTCGCGGCGGCATCGCTCCAGGGCTCGTTCGAGGACCTCGCCGAGCAGTTCGAGGCGACGCACGACGGTGTGGACGTGCGGCTCAGCTTCGCCGGGTCGTCCGACCTGGTAGCGCAGATCCAGCAGGGCGCGCCGGCCGACGTCTTCGCCTCCGCGGACACGGCGAACATGGACAAGCTCGTCGCCGACGACCTGGTGGGCGCGCCGCAGGACTTCGCCACCAACTCCCTCGAGATCGCCGTGCCGCCGGGCAACCCGGCCGGCGTCGCGACTCTCGCCGACCTCGCAGACCCGGACGTGAAGCTCGTGCTGTGCGCCCCCGAGGTGCCGTGCGGCGCCGCGTCCGCCCGGGTCGCCGACGCCGCCGGCCTCGACCTGCAGCCCGTCAGCGAGGAGCAGAGCGTCACCGACGTGCTCGGCAAGGTGATCGCGGGCGAGGCGGACGCCGGGCTCGTGTACGTCACCGACGTCGCCGCCGCGGGCGACGACGTCGAGGGGGTCGAGCTCCCCGAGTCGGCCGGCGCGGTGAACACCTACCCGATCGCCCCCGTCACCGACACGGACCATGAGGAGCTCGCGCGGCAGTTCGTCGACCTCGTGCTCTCCGACGACGGGCAGCAGACCCTTGCCGGGTACGGCTTCGCCGCCCCGTGACGCGACCGATGACCACGACCCGCACCGCCCAGACCCCCGCCGCCGAGACCTCCGTCGGCCCGCCACGGTGGGCCTTCGTGCCCGCCGCCGTGGGCGGGCTGTTCGTGGTGCTGCCGCTGGTCGCGATGGCCACGCGGGTCGACTGGTCGAGCTACTGGACGCTGGTCTCCAGCGAGTCGGCGCGCGCGGCGCTGGTGCTGAGCCTGCAGACGTCGGCCGCCAGCACGCTGGCGTGCCTGGTCCTCGGCATCCCGATGGCGCTGGTGCTCGCCCGCTGCCGCTTTCCCGGGAACGACCTGCTGCGCTCCCTGGTGATGGTGCCGCTGGTGCTGCCGCCCGTCGTGGGCGGCATCGCCCTGCTGTACACGTTCGGCCGACGCGGGCTGCTCGGCGAGACCCTGCAGGTGGCGGGCCTGCAGATCGCGTTCTCCACGACCGCGGTGGTCCTCGCGCAGACGTTCGTCGCGCTGCCGTTCCTCGTCATGAGCTTGGAGGGTGCCCTGCGCACCGCGGGGGCGCGGTACGAGGTGGTCGCGGCGTCGCTAGGCGCCCGGCCCACCACGGTGCTGCGCCGCGTCACCCTGCCGCTCGTGTGGCCGGGGCTGGTGTCGGGGGCCGTGCTGTCGTTCGCCCGCGCCCTCGGCGAGTTCGGCGCCACGATCACGTTCGCCGGCAGCCTCCAGGGAGTCACGCGCACCCTGCCGCTGGAGATCTACCTGCAGCGCGAGACCGACCCCGACGCGGCGGTCGCGCTGTCCCTGCTGCTCGTCGTGGTCGCCGTGCTCGTCATCGCGGTCACCCGGCGGGACCGGGGCGCCCTGTGAGCCTCTCCTTCGCCGCCACGCTGCCCGCCCGCGGGTTCGACGTCGAGCTCGACGTCGCCGAGGGTCGCACCCTCGCGCTGCTCGGCCCGAACGGCGCCGGGAAGTCCACCGCGCTCGGACTGGCGGCCGGGACGCTGCGCCCGCACAACGGCGAGATCACCCTCGACGGCCGGCCCCTGGTCCGCGCGGAGGCCGGCCGTACCCGCACCTGGGTGCCCTCGCACGCCCGGCAGGTCGCGCTGCTGGCGCAGGAGGCCCTGCTCTTCCCGCACCTGTCCGTGCGGCAGAACGTCGCGTTCGGCCCGCGCTCCCAGGGCGCCCGGCGCCGGGAGGCGGATGACGCCGCCGTGCGCCGGCTGGAGCAGATCGGCCTCGCGCACCTCGCCGACCGCCCGCCCGCGACCCTGTCCGGCGGGCAGGCGCAGCGGGTGGCCGTTGCCCGCGCGCTCGCCGCCGAGCCCCGGCTGCTGCTGCTCGACGAGCCCATGGCCGCCCTCGACGTCGACGTCACGCCCGCACTGCGCCAGACGCTCCAGCGGCTCCTCGCCGACCAGACCGCGATCATCACGACCCACGACGTCCTCGACGCCCTGCTCCTGGCCGACGAGGTCGCGGTCGTCGAGGGCGGACGCGTCGTCGAGCGCGGCCCGACGGCCCAGGTGCTGGCCCGCCCGCGCAGCGCGTTCGCGGCGCGCATCGCGGGGCTCAACCTGCTCACCGGGACGTGGACCGGCGACGGCGTCCGCACGCCCGCCGGGGAGGTGGCGCACGGCCACGGCGCCCCGGACGCCTCCGTCGGCGCGCCCATGACCGCCGTCTTCCGCCCCGCCGCCGTCTCCGTCTACCTCGACGAGCGGCACGGCTCGCCGCGCAACACCTTCCGCGGCACGGTGACCTCGCTGGAGCCACGCGGCGACCTCGTGCGCGTGCGCACCGACCACCTCGCCGCCGACGTCACGCCGCAGGCCGCCGCCGAGCTCGCGCTCACGCCGGGCACGCCTGTGTGGCTGTCCGTCAAGGCGGCGGAGGTGGACGTCTACCCGGGGTGAAAGACCCCGGTCAGGACGGCCTCCCTGGCGTCGCGCCGTAGTAGGGCCGGACGACCGGGCCGAGCTTGCGCTGGATCGTGCGCAGGAGCCGGATCGTCTCCACGTCGTCCATGCCGGTCGTGGTGCGCCAGTCCGTCCCGGAGCCGACGAGGTCGCTGGCGAAGACGATCTCCACGGCCAGGAGGACCCGCGCCCAGTCCGCTGCCTCGAGGGGCGTGTCCTGCTTCAGGTCCGTGCCCAGCGCGGCGCACCGCTGCACCAGGGTGTGGGCGTCGGCGAACCCCATCCCTCGCGCGAGGAGGTCGCTGGCGTGCGCGGGGCCGCCCCACTCGTACAGGGCGCGGGACAGGAGCGCGATCTCGTGCGTGTCGAGCAGGCTGCTGGGGCGCTCGTCGTGCGGAGCCGTCATACCGCATTCTCCTCTCGTCACGCCCCGATCTCACTGAGGTCTCGGGTCAGCGGAGCACGGACAGCATCGAGGTGAACCAGTCGCGGAAGCTCACTCCGTCGACCGTCGGGTCGTACATGGAACCGCACTGCCTGAGCCAAAGGTCTTCGAGCGCGTCCTCGTCGGAGTTGGCAGAGAGTGCCGCCTCGATGTCCGATCGAAGCTCCTGGACAGTTGCTGCTGCCTCGTCCGACCGGAACACTTCCACTACTCCGAGGGGGGTGGGTGCTTCGACGTCGTAATCCTGATGGAAGTACGTCCGCGCCAAGTAGCGTAACCTTTGCATCTAGAGCTCCATGATCGTGGGGTACGAAGTGATGATGCGATATCCCTCGGGACTCGATGGGTCGCGGCGCAGAAATGTGGCGACTTCCTGGGGGGTGACGATTTTACCCTGGCACCTGACGAAGACTCGCCCATCGGCCGGGCTCATTGTCGATCTGATCTCGAGCTTTATATCGGTACCCGAGATCTACTTCTCAATGCGCCTGGCATTGCCGCGTATGTTCTCGGCAGTAGCTCGCTGCGCGCAATCGAGATTCCTGAACGTCGACGCCAAAGGGATGTTGCGCGACCTCAGATAATCGTCAGACTCGCTACGTGACGCTCGATCGCGTGACCGCCCGCGGACTCATGCGGACGGAGGGGCACGGAGTGCTTCGCGTTGTGGACCAGGACGGGCAGGTCGCCGGCGAGGACGTAGTAGTTGTGGTGCGTGGCGACGTGGAAGTTGTAGACGGTGACCGCGTCGGCGGGGTCGCGGTGTTCGATGTCGATCCGGTCGAGGGTGACGGTGCCCGTGTCCACCAACGCCTCACCCGTAGCCTGATACCGCGAATGGGCGCGGCGGATCTCGCTGATGGTGTCTTCCTTCGTCTCCATCAACGCGTCCACGGCCTGAGAGATCGTCCCGGCGACGTCCAGGCGGGACATCGCCCCGGCGGCGTCGTCGATCGAGCCGGCGACCTCGAGGTAGTCCTGCCCACCGGAAAGGACGAGTACCGGGTCCCCGGGCGTGGGGTCGGAGTCCAGACCCACCGGCGACCAGTCCGCCGGCCTCACGCTCTCGCCTCCTCCTGGTGCACGATCACGTCCCGTCCCCTCGCAGGTCAGGCACCGGTTCTCACCCTCCGTCGCCCCGCACGAGAGTAAGCCGCGCCGTCCGTGATGCACCACGGGCAGAACTACCCGTCGTCCCAGGACGACGTCCGCGATGAGTTCTCGCGCGGCGTCTGGTCTGTCCCGGTGACCCCCGAGGAGGACCCATGACGTCCACGACCGAACACCCGAACCCCGCACGCACCGGCCGGCCGCCCGTCGTCGACCTCGCCACCTGGCAGGCCGCGCGCGACGAGCTCCTCGTCCGCGAGAAGGCCCACACCCGGGAGGGCGACGCGATCGCCGCGGCCCGCCGCCGGCTCCCCATGGTGGAGGTCGACGCGACGGCTGAGGTGGTCGGAGCAGGCGGCCCCGTCCCGTTCCTCGACGTCTTCGCCGGCCGCGACGAGCTGGTCGTCTACCACTCCATGTGGCACGACGGCGCCCCGTCGCAGGGGCAGTGCGAGGGCTGCACGTTCAACCTGTGGCACCTGCGCGACGCGGCCTACCTCAACGCCCGCGGCGTCTCCCTCGCCGCCCTGACCTCGGGGCCCTGGGAGGAGGTGGCTCCCTACGTCGAGTTCATGGGGTACCCCCAGCCGTGGTTCTCGGTGCGGGGTGTGGAGGACGCGGTGCGCACGGAGGAGGGCCACATCTCGGTCTTCCTGCGCGACGGCGACCGCGCCTTCCTCACCTACTCCACGACCGGCCGCGGCAACGAGCCCGCCGACGGCACGCTGGGCGTGCTCGACATGACGCCCTACGGCCGGCGCGAGGCGTGGCAGGACGACCCGGAGGGCTGGCCCCCGGCACCCGACGCCGGCTCCCCGGAGGGCGGTCACGGCGCCCCGATCTGCTGGTACTGGCGCACCGACGCCGACGGGCGCGCGACGTGGGGCCCGACGAGCCGCCCCACGGCACAGTGGACCCGGCCCGGGGCGACCCCCGTGACGGCCCTTGGTAGGCACAGCCACCACTGAGCCACCGGGCGGCCGGTCAGGCGTGCGCGAGCTCCAGCCGGTAGCCGCGCTTGACGACGGTCTTCACCAGGTCGCGTCGTCCGGCGGCCTCGCGCAGCCGGGCGACGGCCACCTCGACGGCGTGCGGGTCGCGCGACGTGCCGGGCAGCACGTCCAGCACGCGCTCGCGCGGCACGACGTCCCCGCCCGCGGACGCGAGCAGCCGCAGCACCTCGACGCCCGTCGGCGACAGGGGCAGCACCTGCTGGTCCAGGACGGCGACGCGGGCGCGGATGACGAGCGGCCCGGCGACGGTGGCCAGCGCCACGGACTCCAGGTGCTCGTAGTGCCCCACGACCGTGCGCACGAGGGCGCCGAGCCGGCCTCGCTCGGGCTGGAGCATCGGGATGCCGCGCGACTCCAGCGGCCGCGCGGTGACGGGCCCGACGGCGGCGGCGACCATCGACCCGTCCGCGAAGCGCGCCACGACCTCGTCGCGCAGGCCCTGCGCCTCGACGGCGCGCAGCCACGCCTCGGCGCCGGGAGCGGAGGTGAACGCGACGGCGTCGATCTCGCCCGCCGCGGCCGCGCGCACGGAGGCCTCGACGGCGGCCGGGTCGGGCGGCGGCCCCCAGCGGTAGACCACCAGCGCGGAAACCCGCGCTCCCGCCTTCTCGAAGACGGCGTCCAGCCCGTCGGCGCCCGCGCCGTGGTGCTGGATCGCGACGTGCAGGCCGTTCACGCCCTCGCTCAGCAGCACCTCGGCGACCTCGGCCGACGTCTCGGACTCGGCGACCCAGTCGGCCTGCAGCCCCGCCGCCTGGATCGCGCCCCGCGCCTTCGGGCCGCGCGCGACCAGGCGCGAGCGGCCGAGGACGGCGAGCAGGTCGTCGGCCAGGCCGTGGGCGTCGGCGGCCTCGATCCAGGCGCGGAAGCCGACGCCGGTGGTCGCGACGACGACGTCCGGCGGGTCGGCGACGAGGGCGCGCGTCGCGGCGATCAGCGCGTCGTCGTCCACGTGCGGGATCATGCTCAGCGCCGGCGCGTGCCGGACGGCGGCGCCCCGCCGCTCCAGCGCGGCGGCCAGCTCCCCCGACCGGCGGTCGGCCGTGACGAGCACCGTGCAGCCGGCCATCACCTGGCCCAGCGCGGGCCGGGCCGTCCGCCTCGCGGCGTCAGCCACCGGCCCGCCCTGCGGCTCCTCCTGCGTCACCCGCGACCTCCAGCAGCTGCTCGTCCGCCACGTCGCCGATCACGACCACGGCCGGGGCGCAGACCCCGACCTCCTCGGCGCGCTTGGCGGCCAGGTCGAGGGCGACGCGCGTGACACGCTGGTCGGGCAGCGAACCTCGCTCCACGATAGCGACGGGCGTGGTCGGCGCGGCGCCCGCGTCCAGCAGCCGGGCGACGATGGCGGGCAGCGCCGCCACCCCCATGAGCACGACGAGCGTCGCGGCGCGGGACGTCACGCAGGCGACCGACACGTCGTCGAGCACGTCGCCGCTCGCCGCGCCGTCGCGGGTGTGCCCCGTGACCGTGTGCCCCGTGACCACGTGGAACGCCGTCGTCGTGCCGCGGTGCGTGAGCGGCACCCCGGCCAGCGCGGGCGCGGCGAGCGCGGACGACACCCCGGGCACCACCTCGACCGGCACCCCCGCGGCGCGGCAGGCCGCGACCTCCTCGCCGCCGCGGCCGAAGACGAACGGGTCGCCGCCCTTGAGCCGCACCACGCGCTGCCCGGCGAGCGCACGGGCGACGATCAGCGCGTCGATCTCCTCCTGCGGCAACGTGTGCCGGCCCGGCGTCTTGCCGACGTCGACGACCTCGACGGCCGGGTCGAGGTCGTCGAGCAGCTCCCGGGGCACCAGGCGGTCGGTGACCACGACGTCGGCCGTGGTCAGCGCGCGCCAGGCGCGGTAGGTGAGCAGGTCGGCCGCGCCCGGGCCGGCACCGACGAGGACGACGCTCCCCGTCGCGGGGCGGGCCGTCGTCATCCGATCCCCACGTGCACGACGCCGCCGGTGACGACCACCGGGTACGACGCGAGGTCGGCCGCCGACCCGGCCCTCGGCTCCTTGCCCGCCGCGTCGAGGCAGCGGCCGGTGTGCAGCTCGAAGACCTGCTTGTAGACCGGCGACGCGACGGTGGGCGTGCCGCCGCGCGTGCCGACGATGCCCCGCGACATGACGTGCGCCCCCGAGTACGGGTCGAGCTGCTGCACGGCGCAGACGGTGCCGTCGAGCAGCCGGAACAGCGCCACCTGCAGCTCCTCCCCGTCGGAGCCGGTCACCAGGGCGGCGGCGCCGCGCTCGGGGGCGAGGGCGTCCAGCGGGCAGACGGCCGTCCAGCCGGGCCCGTCGACGAGGGACGTCGCGGGGCGCGAGGCCGAAGGGACAAGGGCGGTCATGCGCGCACCTCCAGGGTGGGGCCGGCGACGAGGACGGGGCCCGCGAGGTCGGGGTCGACGACGCCCGCCGCGACCTCGTCGGGGGTGGCGGGGCGCTTCTGGCCGCGCTCGGGCACGTACGCGAGCGCCGGGTCCGGCGTCGTCGGGGCGTTGACGAAGGAGCCGAAGCGGGCGAGCTTCTCGGGGTCCTCCAGCACGGCTCGCCACTCGTCCTCGTACCCCTCGACGTGCCGCGCCATCGCGGCGTCGAGGTCCGCGCCGATGCCGAGGGAGTCCTCGATCACGACCTGGCGGATCGCCTCGAGCCCGCCCTCGTACTCCTCGACCCAGGGCGCGGTGCGCTGCAGCCGGTCGGCGGTGCGGATGTACAGCATGAGGAAGCGGTCGATCGTGCGGAGCAGCTCGGCCGACGACAGGTTCTCCGCGAGGAGCTGCGCGTGCTTCGGCGTCTGGCCGCCGTTGCCGCCCACGTAGACGTTCCAACCCTGGTCGGTGGCGATGACCCCGACGTCCTTGCCGCGCGCCTCGGCGCACTCGCGGGCACAGCCGGAGACGCCGAGCTTGAGCTTGTGCGGCGAGCGCAGGCCGCGGTAGCGCAGCTCGAGCTCGACGGCCATGCCCACGGAGTCCTGCACCCCGTACCGGCACCACGTGGACCCGACGCACGACTTCACGGTGCGCAGCGACTTGCCGTACGCGTGCCCGGACTCGAAGCCGGCGTCCACGAGCCGCCGCCAGATCTCCGGGAGCTGCTCGACGCGGGCACCGAACATGTCGATCCGCTGGCCGCCGGTGATCTTCGTGTAGAGGCCGAAGTCCTTCGCGACCTGCCCGACGACGATCAGCCCCTCCGGCGTCACCTCGCCGCCCGGCATGCGCGGGACGACCGAGTACGTGCCGTCCTTCTGCAGGTTGGCGAGCATGTGGTCGTTGGTGTCCTGCAGCGTGGCCTGCTCGCCCGCGAGGATGTGCCCGTTGCCGAGGCTGGCCAGGATCGACGCCACGGTCGGCTTGCAGATGTCGCAGCCCCGGCCGGCGTCGCTCGCGCCGTCGGGCACCCGGCCGAACCGGGCGATGATCTCGCTGAACGTGTGCAGGTCGGCCACGCGCACGGCGTCGAAGAGCTGCGCGCGGGACAGGTCGAAGTGCTCGCACAGCGCGTTGCTGACCTCGACGCCGGCCCTGGCGAGCTCCGTCTTCGTCAGCTTGGTGACCAGCGGCACGCACGCCCCGCACGTGGTGCCGGCCCGCGTGCACGCCTTGACGCCCGCGACGTCGGTGCACTCGTGCTCCGTGACCGCACCCCGGATCGTGCCCGCCGAGACGTTGTTGCAGGAGCAGACGTTCGCGTCGTCGGGCAGCTCGAGGGTGGGCGCACCGCCCGACCCCTCGGGCAGCAGGAACGCGGACGGGTCGCCCGGCAGTTCCGCGCCGAGCATGGGACGCAGCGACGCGTACGGCCCGGCGTCGCCGACGAAGACGCCTCCCAGCAGGGTGCGCGCGTCGTCGGCCATGACGAGCTTGCTGTAGACGCCCCGCAGCGGGTCGGCCCAGACGATCTCGACGGACTTCTCGGTGCGCCCGTGCGCGTCGCCGAAGCTCGCCACGTCGACGCCCGAGAGCTTGAGCTTGGTCGCCGTGTCCGCGCCGGGGAACGTGGCCCCGCCGCCGAGCAGCCGGTCGACCACGACCTCCGCCATCGTGTTGCCGGGCGCGACCAGGCCGAGGCAGCGCCCCTCGATGCACGCGACCTCGCCGATCGCCCAGACGTGGTCGTCGGCGGTGCGGCAGGTGAGGTCGACGACGGCGCCGCCGCGCGCGCCGATCTCGAGCCCGGCCGCGCGAGCCAGCTCGTCGCGGGGGCGCACGCCCGTGGCCATCACGACGACGTCGACGTCGAGCCGCCCGCCGTCGGCGAAGTCCATGCGGCCCACGTGCCCGGTGCGGCGGTGCGGCCGGATCGCCTTCGTCGCCGTGTCGGTGCGGACCGCGATGCCCTTGTCGTTGATGAGCCGCTTCAGCGCGTGCCCGCCGCCCAGGTCGACCTGCACGTCCATGAGATGCGTGCCGAACTGGATCACCGTGGCCTGCGCGCCGAGCGCCTTCAGCGCGCCCGCGGCCTCGAGGCCCAGCAGCCCGCCGCCGACGACGGCGCCGCGCACCGGGCGCTCCACCACGCCGCCCCGCGTCTCGATGCGGCCGGCCTCCCGCTTGGCCTCCACCCACCCGCGCAGCGCCGCGACGTCGTCGATGGTGCGGTACACGAAGACGCCGGGCAGGTCGTTGCCGTCGATGGGCGGCATCGCGGCGCTGGACCCCGTGGCGAGCACCAGCTCGTCGTAGGCGTGCACGCGGCCGAGGCGGTCGGTGACGGTCCGCGCGGCGCGGTCGACCGACGTGACCGCGCAGTCGCGGTGCAGGTCGACGAGCGGGTCGTCCCACAGCGCCGGGTCGCCGAGGGCGAGCTCCTCGGCGTCGCGCACCTCGAAGTAGCGGGTGAGGCCGACGCGGTCGTAGGGCGTGCGGGGCTCCTCGGCGAACACGGTGACGCGCCACGCGCCGCCCGTGTCGCGGGCCCTCAGGGCCTCGACGAACCGCTGCGCGACCATGCCACCGCCGACGACGACGACGTGCCGCCGCTCGGAACGGCCTGGGGTGGGGGGCTCGCTGCTCATGACCCGACGGTAGGAAGCCGCCGTGTCGCCGCCGTCAGCCCCCGGTTACCTCACGGGAACATCTGCCTCACGCGCGACACACTCCGCGCGAGAGGAGAGTCGTCACGCGCCCGGCACGACCTCCAGCGGGCCCTCGTCCGGCGTCGGGACCTCGAACCCGTCGTGGAAGGCGGCGGCCACCTCGGGGGTCAGGACGACGTCGTGCGGGTGCGCCGCGGTCCGCGCGGCCACCCGGGCGAGGGCGACGTCGCGCGGGGTGTCGACGTAGACGACCAGGACGTCCGCGCCGTGGGCTGCACCGAGCGCGCGGTAGGTGTCCCGGGACGCGCGGGACCAGAACGACGAGTCGACGACGACGTCGCGCCCCTGGTCGAGGAGCGCGCCGACCCGGGACCGCAGGGTCTCCGCCACCTGGCGGGCGGCGTCGTCGGGCAGGGGGTGCACGGCCGGGTGCCCGGCCGCCCACGCGAGCTCGTCGACGGACGCGACCGCGTAGCCGTCGGCCGCGTAGCGCCGGGCGTGCGTGGACTTGCCCGCGCCGGCGGGGCCGCACAGGAGGACGAGGGTCGGCACGGCCGAGACGCTACCCTCGCTGTCCATGCCGACGACGCCGAGGATGCAGTTCGACCCGCGCACGACGACGAACCCGCAGGTCCGCGCCGTCGGCCGGTGGCTCGGCCGCCTCAACGCGCGGCACCCGTGGAACCACAACGACCACTTCCACGGCTGGATCCTGCGCCGGCTGCCGCGACGCAGGCGACGCGCGCTCGACGTCGGGTGTGGCACGGGCGCGCTCGTCGACCGGCTACGCCGCTCCGGCGCCACCGTCGTCGGGCTCGACGCCGACGCCGCGATGGCCGAGGCGACCGCCGCGCGGTTCGCGGGAGACCCGGGCGTCAACGTGCGGCACGGCCGGTTCGAGGACGTCCCCGCCGACGGCTCGTTCGACGTCGTGACGATGGTCGCGTCGCTGCACCACATGGACCTGGAGCCCGCGCTGCGGCACGCCGCAGGGGTCGTCGCGCCGGGCGGCCGCCTGCTCGTGGTGGGGCTCGCGCGGATCGGCGCGCCGCGCGACCTCGCCGTCGACCTCGTGTCGTCGTTCGCCAACCCCGTGGTGGGGATGGTCAAGCACCCGCGGCCGGCCGCCGCGGGCGCCGGGGACGACGGGCCGCCCGTGCCGGTGCGCGACTCGCGCGAGACGTACGGCGAGGTCCGCGACACCGCGCGGCGCGTCCTGCCGGGCGCACGGTTCCGGCAGCGGCTGTTCTTCCGCTACACGCTCGAGTGGACGCGACCGTGACGGGTCCCATCACCCACGAACCCGCCGGGTACGCCTGCCCGTTCTGCGGCATCCAGCGGGGCCTCGTCGACGAGTGGAACCAGCCGTCCGACGTCGTCGCGGTGACGGAGCGCGCCTTCGCGCGCATCGCGCCGAAGTGGTGGCCGGACAACCCCGGCGGGGTCCTGGTGATCCCGCGGGTGCACGTCGAGAACCTCTACGCGCTCACGCCCGAGGACGGCGCGGCCGTCTGGGAGCTCACGCAGCGGGTCGCCGAGGCCATGCGCACGTCGTACGACTGCCCCGGCACCTCGATCCGCCAGCACAACGAGCCCGCGGGCGACCAGGACGTCTGGCACCTGCACGTCCACGTGCTCCCCCGCCACCCGGACGACCGCCTCTACCAACGGCACGACGACGCCCGCTGGGCCCCGCCCGCCGAGCGGGTGCCCTACGCCGCCGCGCTCCGGGAGGCGCTCGGCCTGCCGTACCGCCTGGACGCCTGACGGCCGGCACCTCGCCGCGTCGGTCAGAAGGGCGGGTCGCCGTCGTCCCGGGCCGGGACCATGTCTGGTGCCGGTCCCGGTCCGACCGTGTCGTCCGTCGACGGGACCGGGCGTTGCGCGGGCAGTTGCGCGGGCAGTTGCTCGGCGAGGTGCTGTGTCTCGGTGGCCCAGGCGTCGAGGTGGTCGAGGGTGTGGTCGGCGGATCCGGGCTCGGTGAGGTAGGTGCGGCCGCGGGGTGAGGTCCAGGCCAGGACGCCGGTGCCGGGCCGGCCGCCCGGCCGGTCGTGGAGGTGTTCGACGGTCCATCGGGACTCGTGCTTCAACGTGTGGTGACGGCGGCACAGTGCGGCGAGGTTGGTGGCGTCGGTGGTGCCGCCGTGCTCCCAGGCGGTGGTGTGGTCGAGGTCGCAGCGGCGTGCGGGGATGCGGCAGCCGGGGAACCGGCAGGTGAGGTCGCGTTGGGTGAGGAAGGCGCGTAGGTCGGCGGGCACGACGTAGGAGCGTCGGTCGACGGTGAGCATCGCGCCGGTGACGGGGTCGGTGAGCAGGCGTCGCAGGGTGGGGGCGCGGGCGGTGAGGTGGCGTGCGGTCTCCGCGTCGATGGGGATGGTGCCGTCCAGCAGGCCCGGACTCTCGCTGGTGCCGGTGAGGGTGGTGATCGGGACGGTCACGTGCACCACGGGCCGGACGGTGCGCGCCAGCGTGGCGAGCGGATCGGGCAGGTCCGGTAGGTCGTCTGGCAGACCTCGTGGTGCGGTCCCTGGTGCTGATCCTGGTGTCGTTTCCGGTGTGCTGTCCGGCGGCGTTCCCGGCAGGTTCTCCGGGCCGGCGGCTCCGCCTGTTGGCCCCGCGACGTCCGCGCGGTGCTCGTGCTCGTACGTGCTGTGCTCATCTGTCACGGGGTGGTCGTCGAGGAGGAGCGCGGCCAGGGTCGCGGCGCGCAGCTGCCCGATGCCGCGCGGGTCACCGGTCGTCTTCGCTCTCGTGGCGGTGCGGTGCAGGCGGTCGTAGACGGCGCGCGCGACGGGCGTCGGCAGGTGCGCGGTCAGCCAGGACATCCCGTCGGCGCCGTCGTCGACCCACACGTCCGCCTTCAGCGCGGCGGCCTGATGCCGCACCTCCGCCGGGACGGGGTGCAGGCGGTCGCGGGCGGCGCGGACGAGCGCGCCGAACCGTGCCGCCGTCATGCCGGGGGCCCGGCCCAGGACCGCGCGCTCGACCCGCCCCGCGACGCTCGGGGGCAGGCCTGCGACCGCGTCCGCCATCTTCGCGGCGTGCTGGTAGGAGATCGTCCCCGCGCACAACGCCTCCAGGGTGGCGATCGCCTTCGAGGCCAGGACGTCGGCGTCCGCGAGCCAGCCGGCCGCGACGTGCTCGCTCACCCCGAGCGCGCACGCGACCTCCGCGACCAGCGCCCGGTGCGCGACCGAACCACGTCGTTGCGTCGTCGCCGACGCGACCCGCTCCACCTCGACGTCGAGCAACGCCTCCGGCTCCACCCGCGCCGCCGCCAGCACCTGCCCGAGCGCGACCGTGCGCCGACCCGCCGCCGCGTTCACCGCCGCCTGCTCGTCCGCCGTCCGGTCCAGCGCAGCATCAAGCCGCGAAGCGGCGGTACTGGACGGGGTGGCCATACGAGCACTCAACCACCCGCCACCGACACCTCTTCGAACACACGTTCGCATCACGCATCCGGTCAGGCGACCAGTTGTTATAACGACATGACCTAGACTCCCGACATGCTCCCCTCCGCCGGCACGCCGCTGTACGCCCAGGTCGAGAACGCCCTCCTCGCTCGCTGGGGGGTCGACCTGCACCCGGGCGACCAGCTCCCCACGGAGGACGCCCTGGTGGAGCAGTTCGGCGTCAGCCGGATCACGGTGCGACGCGCCGTCCAGAACCTGGTGTCCCGGGGCCTGGTCGTCACGCGGCAGGGCCGCGGCACGTACGTCACGACGCCGCAGATCAGCCAGCCCCTCACCGCCCTGACCGGGTTCGTCGAGGACATGGAGCGTCACGGGCTGCCCACCCGCGCGCGGGTCCTCGCCGTCGAGGAAGTACCGGCGTCGGCCGAGGTGCGCGCCGCCCTCGACCTCCCCGTCGGGGCGACCGTGACTCACATCGACCGCGTCCGGCTGGCGGCGGGGCTCCCGATCTCCTTCGACCAGACCTACCTCCCCCCGGACCTCGGGCGGCTGGTGGCGCAGGACGACCTCGAGAACGAGCCGATCTTCACGCTCCTGGAGCAGCGGCACGGCACGCCGCTGGCCGAGGCGACGTATGCCCTGCGGGCGAGCGTCGCGGACCCGGTCGTGGCGCAGGCCCTCGACGTCCCCGAGGGCAGCGCGGTGCTCAGGATCGAGCGCACCTCGACGACGACGGGCGGCCGCCCGGTGGACTTCGAGGTGCTGCACTACCGCGGCGACACGATCACGTTCACCACCCGCCTCCCCCGCGCGGACACCGCGGCCGGGGGCACACCGTGACGCCCGACCAGTTCGCGGTGCTGCTGGTGGGATCCCTCGCGGCGGGCGCCCTGGGCAGCGCCCTGGGGATGGCCGGCGGGATCTTCGTCGTGCCGCTGCTGACCCTGTACGCCCACGCGTCGTTCCCCGTCGCCGTCGCGGTCGGCCTGGTCTCGGTGATCGCCTGCTCGTGCGCCGGCGCGCCCCAGTTCCTCGCCGCGGGGCTGACCAACCTCAGGCTCGCGGTCGTGCTCGAGTCCGCCACGGCCCTCGGGGCCGTGGCGGGCGTCTTCCTGGTCGGGTCGCTCCCCGAGTCCTTCCTGTACGGCGTCTTCGCGGCCGTCCTGCTGGTGTCGGCGGTCCAGATGCTCACGGGCCGGCGCGCCCGCCCGGCGGCGCCGTCCGTCCGGCGCGACCGCCTCGCCCTGGGCGCCACCTACACCGACCGCGACGGGTCGGCCGTCGCCTATCAGGTCGCCCGGCTGCCGCTCGGGATGACCTTCATGTTCGGCGCCGGGACGCTCTCGGCGCTCCTGGGCATCGGCAGCGGCGTGCTGAAGATCCCGGCGATGGACGCGGCCATGCGGCTGCCGATCAAGGTGTCGTCCGCGACCGCCAACCTCATGATCGGCGTCACCGCCTGCGGCGCCGCGGCCGCGTACCTCGTCTCGGGGACCCTCGACCTCGAGCTCGCTGCCCCCGTCGTCCTGGGCTCGGTCGCCGGCTCGGTCGTGGGCGCGCGCGTCCTGGTGCGGGTCGCGGGCCCAGGGCTCCGCCTCGTGTTCACCGCGGTGCTGCTCGCCCTGAGCGTGCCGATGGTCCTCCACGCCTGCGGGGTCGGCGGGGCGGGGCTGGCATGAGCGACGACACGACCCCCGCGGGCCACGACCGGGCTCTCGCCGGCCGCCTCGCGACCCTCATGCGCGGGGGCACCGCCGCGGCCGTGGCGCTCCTGGTCGTCGGCGTCGTCCTCCTCGCCGCCGGCGCCCGCCTGCCGTCGACGGTCGCCCTGACCGCCGGCTGCGCCGCCCTCGTCCTGCTGCCGCTCGTCCGGCTGGTGCTGATGCTCAGGCACTTCGCCCGCCGGTCGGACACGCCGTTCGTCGTCATCACCGCCCTCGTGATCGGTCTCGTCGTCGCCGGTGCGGCGGCCGGCCTCGTGGTCTAGCGGCGCCCGGCCACCCGGTCGACGTCCCGGTCGGCGTCGTCGGGCCGGGCCGCCGCGAGCCAGTCCACCAGCCCGCACACGGCGTCCCGGCAGCTGCCGCACCCGGTCGTCGCGCGGGTCGCGTGCACGACCTCGTCGGTGGTCGTCGCGCCGTCGGCGACGCACGACGCGACGTCGTGCTTGGTGACGCCGTTGCAGCGGCAGACCGTCGCGTCGTCGGGCATGTGCTCGGGGCTCGACGCCGCGGCCGCGACCGGCGCCACCGGCGTGAGCAGCAGGAACGCCGGGTCCGCCGGGACGGGCGTGCGGCGCGTGTAGGCGGCCGTGAGGTCCGCGGCCACGCGCGCGTCGCCGACGCACGTGGCGCCGACGAGCACCCCGTCCGCCACGACGGCCTCCACCCAGCGGCCGGCTGCCGGGTCGCCGAGCCGCACCACCCGCTCCCCCGCCACCGGCGCGCGCCCCGAGCCGCAGCGGCCCATCGCGACCACGCTCAGCGAACCCGCCTTGACCTTGACGACGTCGGTGCCACGGGTGTCGACGGCGGGGCCGGCCGCCGCGCCCGGCGCGCGGGAGGACAGCAGCGCGCCCAGCCGCACCGCCATCGACGGGCCTGCGCCGTCCCCGGGCAGGCGCAGGTGCTCCCGGGGGCCGGCGACCACCGGCGGCGCGGGGCGCGGCCGTGCAGCGAGCGCCACGAGGGCGTCCGCGAGGCGGCGCGCCTGGTCCCAGCCCTCGGCGACGAGCCCGCGGGAGCCCTCGGGCGGCTGCGCGCAGTCGCCCACGGCGAAGACGCGCGGGTCGGTGACGCTCGCCAGGTCCGGGCCGACGACGACGCCGCGGTCGACGGCGAGCCCGGCCAGCCGCGCGAGCGCCGTCTGGGGCGCGGTGCCGCACGCGAGGACCACCAGCCCGGCGCCGAGCGTCTCCCCCGGGTCGCCGGCCGCGCCGGCCAGGCGCACCCCGACGGCGCGCCCGCCCACGACCAGCACCTCACGTGGCCGGACGCCCGTGCGTACGGCCACCCCCGCCGCCTCGAGCGCGGCGCGCAGGACGGCGCCCGCCTCGTCGTCGAGCTGGCGGTCCATCGGGGTGCCGGCGCCGTGCACGAGCGTGGTGGGCAGGCCGCGCCCGGCGAGACCGAGGGCCACCTCCACGCCCAGCACCCCGCCGCCGACGACCACCGCGCGGGGGGCGTTCACCGTCGCGGCGACGATCTCCCGGGCGTCGTCGAGCGTGCGCAGCGCGTGCACGCCGGCGGGCAGGGTGCCCGGGTCGGTGCCGAGACCGGGCACGTCGGGCAGCCGCGCCGTGGCGCCGGTGGCGAGCACCAGGTGGTCGTAGGGGTGCAGGGTGCCGTCGTCGGCGAGCACGACGCGCGCGTCGCGGTCGACGGCCACCGCCGCCGTGCCTCGGCGCACGAGCGCGCGCCCGTCGTCGACCGCGGGCAGGGAGATCGCGGCGACGTCCGTGCGGCCCGCGACCACGTCGGACAGCAGCACCCGGTTGTACGGCTCGTAGGGCTCCGCGCCCAGCACGGTGACGTCGAGGGCGCCGTCCGCGTCGCGGCGGGCGAGCTCGTCGGCCAGCCGCGCGCCGACCATCCCGTGCCCCACGACGACGACGCGGCGCGGCAGCCGCAGCGGTTCCGTGCTCATGCGGGCACCCGCCTCTCGGAAACCACGGGGGCGTCGACGGCCGCGACGGACACCGCGCAGACCTTGAACTCGGGCATGGCGGAGACCGGATCGACGGCGTCGGTCGTGAGGCGGTTGACGCTGCCGGCGCCGCCCCAGTGGAACGGCACGAAGACGGTGTCCGGGCGGACGGCGTCGGTCCAGCGCGCGGTGAGCTCGACGACGCCGCGGGACGACGCGAGGCGGACCGGCGCTCCGTCCTCCACCCCCACGCGCGTGGCGAGCAGCGGGTGCAGCTCCGCGTACGGCTCGGGCACCAGCCGCTCCAGCTCGGGCACCCGGCGGGTCTGGGCGCCGGACTGGTAGTGCTGCAGCACCCGCCCGGTGACGAGGTAGGTGGGCGCGTCCGGCCGCACGTCGTCGGCCGGGCCCGCGTGGTCCACCGCGATCATCCGGGCCCGACCGTCCGGCGTCGCGAACCGGTCGAGGAACATCCGCGGCGTCCCGGGGTGCGCCTCCGCCCACCTGTCAGCGGGGATGGCGGGGCAGGGCCAGTACAGCCCGGCGCCGCCGGCGGCCTCGTGCGCGTCGATGCGGGCGTGGCTGAGCCCGGAGTAGTCGGCGACGCCGCCGGCCGACGCCCACGCCAGCTCGTCGAAGACCTCGTCCGGCGCGACGGGGAACGTCACGTCCGAGCCCAGCCGCCGGGCCAGCTCGGCGAGGATCCACAGCTCGGAGCGCGCCTCGCCGGGCGGGTCCACGGCGCGCCGGCGGCGGATCACCCGGCCTTCGAGGTTCGTCATCGTGCCCTCCTCCTCGGCCCACTGGGTGGTGGGCAGCACGACGTCGGCGAGCAGCGCGGTCTCGGACGGCACGACGTCGCACACCACGAGCAGGTCGAGGGCGGCGAGGCGCTCGCGCACCCGGTCCGCGTTCGGGGCGGACACGACGACGTTCGACCCGTGCACGAGCAGGGCGCGCGGGCCGCCCGGCGTCCCGAGGGAGGTCAGCAGCTCGACGGCGGGCACGCCCGGCCCGGGCAGCGACCCCGGGTCGACGCCCCACACGCCCGCGACGTGCGCGCGGGCGACCGGGTCGTCGATGCGGCGGTAGCCGGGCAGCTGGTCGCACTTCTGCCCGTGCTCGCGCCCGCCCTGCCCGTTGCCCTGCCCGGTGAGGCAGCCGTACCCGGACCCCACGCGCCCGGGGAGGCCGAGCGCCAGCGCCAGCGAGATCGCCGCCGTCACGGTGGCCGTGCCCTGCGCGGACTGCTCGACGCCGCGCCCGGTCAGCACGTACGCGCCGCGCCCGCCGCGCGACGGCGACGCCGCAGCCAGCAGGCGCGCCACCCGGCGCAGCTCCTCGGCCGGCACGCCGCAGACGGTCTCCGCGCGCTCCGGCCACCAGGCCGCGACGGACCGCGCCACGTCGTCGACTCCCGCGGTGCGCGCCCCCACGTAGTCCCGGTCCACCAGGCGCTCCGCCACCAGCACGTGCAGCAGCGCGAGCAGCACCACGAGGTCGGTGCCCGGCACGGGCTGCAGGTGCACGCCCTCCCCGGGGCCGGCGAGCCGCGCGGTGGCGGACCGTCGCGGGTCGACGACGACCAGCCCGCCCACCGCGCGCGCCCCCGCGAGGTGCGCCGCGAACGGCGGCATCGTCTCGGCCACGTTGGAGCCGAGCAGCAGGATCGCGTCCGCCCCGGCGAGGTCGGTGACGGGGAACGGCAGCCCCCGGTCGACGCCGAACGCGCGGTTACCGGCGGCCGCCGCGGACGACATGCAGAACCGGCCGTTGTAGTCGATGAACGGGGTGCGCAGCACGGCGCGCGCGAACTTGCCGAGCGTGTACGCCTTCTCGTTGGTCAGGCCCCCGCCGCCGAACACGGCGACCGCGCCCGGCCCGTCCTCGGCCGCCAGCGTCGCGAGCCGCCCGGCGACGAGGTCCAGCGCCTCGTCCCACGACGCCGGCCGGAGCGCGCCGTCGCCCCCGCGCACCAGGGGCGTGGTCAGGCGGTCCGGCGCGCGCAGGACGGCGGCCGCCGTCCAGCCCTTCTGGCACAGCCCGCCGCCGTTGGTCGGGAACTGCCGGGGCGTCACGGCCACGGGCAGCGACGAGCCCCTCGGGGTCGGGGCGAGGTCCGTGCCGCACTGCAGCGCGCAGTACGGGCAGTGCGTCGCGACCGCCGTCATACCCGCGCCGCCCGCATCGCCGTCCCCCGCCGGGCGTACACGGCCCAGGTCACGACCGCCATCACCGCGTACGCCCCGACGAACACCCACAGCGCGGCGACCAGCGACCCGGTCATCGACGTCGAGACCGCGAAGCCGCGCGGCACGAGGAACCCGCCGAACGCGCCCACGGCCCCCGCGATGCCGATGCAGCCCGCGGCGGCGCGGGCGGTGGCCGTGGCGTCGCGGCCGGCGCCGGCGACGCGGAAGGCCGCCGGGATCATCCGGTACACGGAGCCGTTGCCCACCCCGGTCGCGACGAACAGCACGAGGAACGACGCGAAGAACAGGCCGAACCGGTGGCTGCCGAGCGCGGTGATCGCGCCCACGGCCCCGGCGATCATCACGGCGTAGCAGCCGATCGTCACGACGGCCCCGCCCACGCGGTCCGCGAGGATGCCGCCGAGCGGCCGCGCCACCGACCCGACGAGCGCGCCGAGGAACGCGAGCGACACGCTCACCTCCGGGAACTGGCCGGCCAGCAGCGTCGGGAACGCGCCGGAGAACCCGATGAACGACCCGAACGTGCCGATGTAGAGGAACGCGATCACCCAGGTGTGCGGCTCGCGCACGGCCACCGCGAACGACCGCGGGTCGGCCTTCGCCGTCGACAGGTTGTCCATGAACCGCCACGCCAGCACGGCCGCCAGGACCACGAACGGCACGAACACCAGGCCCGCCCGCTCGAGGGCGACTCCGGCGGAGGTGATCACGACGAGCGGCACCACGAGCTGCACCACCGCCGTGCCGAGGTTGCCGCCCGCGGCGTTCCACCCGAGCGCCGCGCCCTTCTCCCGCTCGGGGAAGAAGAAGGAGATGTTCGCCATCGACGACGCGAAGTTGCCGCCGCCCAGGCCCGCGAGCGCCGCCACCGCCACGAGCACGCCGAACGACGTCTCCGGACGCTGCACGACGACCGCGAGCGCCAGCGTCGGCACCAGCAGGAGCGACGCGGACACGACCGTCCAGGTCCGCCCGCCGAAGACGGGGACGGCGAGGGTGTACGGGATGCGCAGGGCGGCGCCCACCAGCGCCGGCACGGCGATCAGCCAGAACATCTGGTCGGTGGTGAGGTCGAACCCGGCGGCGGGCAGCTGCGGCACGACGATCGACCAGAGCGCCCACACGCAGAACCCGAGGAGCTCGGCGAACACCGACAGCACGAGGTTGCGGCGCGCGACGCGCCGGCCGCCGCCCGCCCAGAACGCCGGGTCCTCCGGGCGCCAATCGTCGATCCAGCGGCCGGGGCGGGAGTGGGCGCCGGGGGCGGGCGCCGGGTGCGTGCCGGGCGGGGTCGGTGCAGCCGTCGTCGGAGCCGCCATCGCGTGTCCTCCTGTGCGCGGGCCCGACGCCGACGCCGGGCGGTCGAGCCCGCCGGGCGGGTGCCGGGCGGGCGGGACGAGCCGCCGGCTCGCCGTCGCGCCGGTGCCCCCGACGCTAGGGAGGCGGTGTTTCCGTGCCGGGCGTCGAGGCGTGAAATGCGCGTGAGCACGAACGCACAGGGCGCACGGCAGGCCTGTGAGCGTCAGGCGCGGACCGCGCAGACGGCGAGGACGGCGAGGACGGCGTGGCCCCCGCGCGCACGGAGCGCGGCCTCCCGCGCCGATTCGTCTTCACGCCCCGCCCCGTCCTCCCGCGCCGCCTCGACCTCCCACGCCTCGTGCGCTGCGGCCCGCACCCGCCGCGCCTCGTCGCGGTGCCCGCCGGCGTCGAGGTACCGCTCGAGCGCGGCCGCCAGGTCGAGGGCGTGGCCGGGGTGGCCGAGGGCCGCCGCCTGCTCGGTCGCGCACACGAGCGCGGACCGCTCGGCGTCGAGCCAGCGCCGCGCGTCGTCGGGGCCGTCGAACGGTGGCGTCGCCAGGTCGTCCGGGAGCACGGTGCGCGGCGAGGTCCCGGGCCCCCCGAGACATGCCGCCGCGCGGAGGGCCGCGGCCAGGTAGTAGTCGAGGATCCGGCGCGGGCCCTCCGCGGTGTCCTCCTGCTCCGCGGCGAGCTCCGCGGCGTAGATGCGCAGCAGGTCGTGCATCTCGTGGCGGCCACGCTCGGCCTCGTCGAGCAGGCGGCGTCGCACGAGGTCGTCGATGAGCCGGCGCGTGGCCTGCAGGTCCGTGCTGCCCAGCAGCGCGGACGCGCAGAACGGGTCGAGGTAGTGGCGTGCGTGCGCGCAGTGGAAGCCCGCGCGCCGGAACAGCGTCGCCTGCTCCGGGGAGAGCTGCCGGTAGGACCACGACAGCACCGAGCGCACCGACGTGTGCTCGTCGCCCGTGTCGAGCAGGTCCAGCCGGTCCCGCTCCACCCCGAGCGCGGCCACGAGGTCCGCGACGTCGCCCGGGCCCGCGCCGCGCAGCCGCTCGGCGGCCACCCGCAGCGCGAGGGGCAGGCGGGCGCAGCGCTCCACCAGGTCGTCGGTCGCGCTCCCCGCTCCGCGCTCGGTGAGCGCGCCGCCGAGCCGGGCGCCCAGCAGCGCCCGCGCGTCGGGCCGCGTCATGCGGCCCACGTCCACCCGCTCCGCGCCCTCCCCGGCCGTCAGCCCGGCGAGGGCGTCCCGGCTGGTGACGACGGTGACGCAGGTCGCGGACCCGGGCAGCAGGGGTCGCACCTGGTCGACGTCCGCGGCGTTGTCCAGCACCACCAGCAGCCGCAGCCCGTCGGTGAGGGTGCGGAAGCGCGCCGCCCGGGCGTCCCGGTCCGCGGGGACGGCGTCGGCGTCCTCGCCCAGCGACCGCAGCAGCACCCCCAGCGCCTCCGTCGACGACACCGGGTCGTGCGGGCTGAACCCGTGCAGGTCGAGGTGGAGCTGACCGTCCGGGAACCGGTCGCGCGCCCGGTGACCCCAGTGCGTCACGAGCGCGGTCTTGCCCACGCCCGCCGTGCCGGTCACGGCGACCACGGCGGCGCCGCCCGTCGTCGGCAGCGAGGCCCGGTCCAGCGCCGTCAGCTCGGCGTCGCGACCGACGAAGCCGCACGGGTCGTGGGGCAGCTGCGCGGGCGGGCGGTGCGCGGCGCCGGCGGCCGCGGCCGTCGCCGCGACGGCGGCCGCGGAGGTGGCGGCGGCGGACGCGTCGGCGGCGTGCGCGGCCGTGGGCGCCGGGGCACCGCACTCCCCCGCGAGGATGCGACGCTCGGCCTCGCGCAGCTCCGGGCCGGGCTCCAGGCCCAGCTCGTCGACGAGGGTCCGGCGGGCCGACCGGTACGCGGCGAGCGCGTCGGCCTGCCGCCCGCAGCCGGACAGCGCCGTCATCAGCAGCACGTGCAGCCGCTCGCGCAGCGGGTGCCGGCGCACCGCCTCGGCCAGGTCGGCGACCACGCGCGCGTGCCGGCCCCGGTCCAGCTCGGCGGCGAAGAGCTGCTCGATCGCCGCGTCCCGGCGCTCGGTCAGCCGCCCGGTCTCCGCCGCGAGGGGCCCGAGGTCGAGGCCCTGGAACGGCGCCCCGCGCCACAGCCGCAGGGCGGGGCGCAGCAGGCTCACGCGCACCTCCGGGTCCGGGGTGCTCTCGGCGCGCGCGACGGCGTCGTCGAAGCGCTCCGCGTCGAGCTCGCCGGGCCCGACGCGCAGCACGTACCCGCTGCCGTCGCGCTCGAGCCGGTCCGGCTCCCCCAGCGCGCGGCGCAGCCGGTGCACGGTGAGCTGCAGGCGCTGCGGGTCGGCCGCGGCTCCCCACAGGGCGTCGACGAGCTCGTCGGCCGGGACCGGGGAGTTGGCCCGCGCGAGCAGCAGCCCCAGCAGCCCGAGGCGCACCGCGCCGGTCACGGGGGCGGCGTCCGCCGCCCCCGCGACCCGCACCGGGCCCAGCACCTCGAACCGCATCCCTCGGCCCCCTGCCCGGGCGCCGCCGACCGGCGCCCACTCCCCTCAAGAGGTGACCGGGGCGACGGAAGTACGGCGAAAGCGCGAGGAAAGCGGCCCTCGGCACCGTGGGGGGCATCGGTCGCCGCACGAACGACGGCCCACGACAGCACGGAGGGGAACCCATGAGAACGACCACGAGAAGGACGCTCGCCGCGGCCGCGGTCGGCGCGGCCGGCCTCGGCCTGCTGGGCAGCACGGCCGCCGCGGCCGCGCCCCGACCGGCCCTCGACGGCGTCGCCACGGCGGCCACCTGGCACGACTCGGGCGCGTCCTGGAACGACCCGAACGACAAGGGCGGCATCTCGGTCTACGAGAAGACGTCCAAGTCCTCGACCCGCGAGGACGTGATGGCGCAGTTCATCGCGAACGGCGAGCACCTCACGATCTGGGACCACCACGACAACGACCGCAAGGCCATCGTCAAGCTCTGGGTCGGCAGGAGCGGCCCGGCGGTCTTCTACGCCAAGGGCGACGACACGGAGACGAGGTTCAACCTCTCCTACGACGAGGGCCAGACCGTGAAGATCCAGGTCTGCACCTCGACGTCGCCGAACGCCCAGTGCTCGTCCGGCACGCACCGCGGCCGGTCCTGAGGCCGGTCCTGAGGCCGGTCCTGAGGAAGGGATGATCATGCGACTTCGCACCACGACGGCGGCCGCGGCCGCCGCGCTCGTCACGGCCGGGGCGACGCTGCTCGCCCCCGCCGCCACCGCCGCACCCGCGCCGGACCCGACGGACCGCGCCGCCACCACGGCCACCACGGCCGCCGGCTGGTACATGGACACGGACGCGTGGGCCGACGACGGCGACGCCGGCGGCGTCAGCATCTACGAGCAGGCCATCAAGAACGGCACGACGCAGTACGTGATGGGCATGTTCGAGGCGAAGGGCGAGCACCTCACGGTCTGGGACCACCACCCCAACGGCCGCAAGGCGATCGTCAAGCTCTGGGTCGGCAAGAGCGGCCCCGCCGTCTTCTACGCCAAGGGCGACGGCACGAAGAAGGAGTTCAACCTGTCCTACGACGAGGGCCAGCGCGTGTACCTGCAGGCCTGCACCTCGACGTCCGTCAACGCCGTCTGCACCCCGAAGCGGGAAAAGGGCACGTCCTGAGGAGGAACCATGCGAGCACTCACCACGGCGGCGGCCGCCGCCGCGCTGGCGCTGACCGGCGTCGGGCTCCTCGGCCCGGCCGCCACGGCGGCCCCGCCCGAGGCCCCGACCGGGGACGCGCAGACCACGGCCACCTGGTACCGCGAGGCCTGGTCGTGGCACGACCCGTACGACAAGGGCGGCATCGGCATCACGGAGATGGCGTCCAAGGGCGGCACCGGCGGCAAGGTGTACGTCTACGGCCGCTTCGTCCCCTACGGGGAGCACCTGTTCATCTCCGACCAGCACGCCAACGGCCGCAGGTCCATCGTCAAGCTCTGGGTGGGCGGGAGCGGTCCGGCCGTCTTCTACTCCAAGGGCGACCACACCTACCGCGACGTGAATCTCTCCTACGACGAGGGCCAGACCGTGTACGTCCAGGCCTGCACGTCGGACTCCCCGAACGCCGTCTGCACGAAGAAGGTCGCCAAGGGGAAGAGCTGATCGGCGGCGGCCACGACCGGGCGGGCGAGCGTTGCTCGCCCGCCCGTCGTCGCGCCGGACGGCTGCCGGGGGCACCCCCGACATGCGCCCCTGCAGGTCCGGGCCCATGATTCGAAGCAGTGACTCTCGGTACCCCAGCCCCAGGAGCGCACATGTCGACCACCCGCCCGCCCGTCACCGTCGACGTCGGGTCGGCACCACCGACCGGGGCGGCCGACGCCCTGCTCCGGCTCGGCAAGCACCTGCGCTCCGGCGAGGTGTCGGACGACCTGCGCCAGCTGTTCCTCAAGGGCGGGCGCGAGGGTGACGTCTTCTACCGGGACCGGTGGTCGCACGACAAGGTGGTGCGCTCCACGCACGGCGTGAACTGCACGGGGTCGTGCTCGTGGAAGGTGTACGTCAAGGACGGCATCATCACGTGGGAGACGCAGCAGACGGACTACCCGTCGGTGGGCCCGGACTCCCCGGAGTACGAGCCGCGGGGCTGCCCGCGGGGCGCGGCGTTCTCCTGGTACACGTACTCGCCCACGCGGGTGCGCTACCCGTACGTGCGCGGGGTGCTGCTGCAGGCGTACCGCGACGCGAAGGCGGCCGTCGGCGGGGACCCGGTGCTCGCGTGGGAGCGGCTGACGTCGGACCCGGCCACGGCGCGGGCGTACAAGAGCGCGCGCGGCAAGGGCGGGCTGGTGCGGGCCACGTGGGACGAGGCGGCGGAGATCGTCGCGGCGGCGCATGTGCACACCATCAAGGCGCACGGGCCGGACCGGATCGCGGGCTTCTCCCCCATCCCGGCGATGTCGATGGTCTCGCACGGCGTCGGGGCGCGGTTCGTGCAGATGCTGGGCGGCACGATGCTGTCGTTCTACGACTGGTACGCGGACCTGCCGGTCGCCTCGCCGCAGGTCTTCGGCGACCAGACGGACGTGCCGGAGTCGGCGGACTGGTGGAACTCGTCGTACCTCATCATGTGGGGCTCCAACATCCCGGTGACCCGCACCCCGGACGCGCACTTCATGGCGGAGTCGCGTTACCGCGGCACCAAGGTCGTGTCGGTCTCCCCGGACTACGCGGACAACACGAAGTTCGCGGACCAGTGGCTGGCCCCGCAGCCGGGCACGGACGGCGCGCTGGCCCTGGCGATGGGGCACGTCATCATGCGCGAGTTCCTCGTGGACCGGCGCACCCCGCGGTTCGCGGACTACCTCAAGCGGTACGCGGACGCGCCGTTCCTCATCCGGCTCGATCCTGCGCCGGGCGACGAGCGCGACGGCGCGTACGTGCCGGGCAAGTTCCTCACCGCGGCCGACGTGGACGACGCGACGCTGCCGGGCGCGTCGTCGGCGGCGAACGCGCAGTTCCGCACGCTGCTGCTGGACGCCGACGGCACCGTCGTCGCGCCGAACGGCACCCTGGCCGACCGGTACGGCGAGGCGGGCGAGGGGAGGTGGAACCTCGACCTGGGCGACGTCGACCCGCTGCTGTCGGTGGCGGACGCTCCCGGCGGCCAGGGCGCGGGCGAGCCGGGCACCGTGGCGGTCCTCCTGCCCCGGTTCGACATCGTCCCTGACGCCGCCGACGGCCAGTCCTCGCACCTCGGCGGCGCGGGCGTGCTCACCCGCGGCGTGCCGACGCGGCGCGTGGGCGGGCACCTGGTGACCACCGTCTTCGACCTGCTGCTGGCGCAGTACGGCGTCGAGCGCAAGGACCTGGCGCTGCCGGGCGAGTGGCCCACGGGCTACGACGACGCGTCGGCCCCCGGCACCCCGGCGTGGCAGGAGGAGATCACGGGCGTGCGGGCCGCGGACGCCGCGCAGATCGGGCGGGAGTTCGCGCAGAACGCGGAGGACTCGGACGGCCGGTCGATGATCATCATGGGCGCCGGCGCGAACCACTGGTTCCACTCCGACACCATCTACCGCGCGTTCCTCACCCTCACCACGATCACGGGCTGCCAGGGCGTCAACGGCGGCGGCTGGGCGCACTACGTCGGCCAGGAGAAGTGCCGCCCGATCACCGGGTGGGCGCAGTACGCGGGCGGCCTGGACTGGGTGCGCCCGCCGCGCCAGATGATCGGCACGGGCTGGTTCTACCTCGCCACGGACCAGTGGCGGTACGACGGGATGCCGGCCGACGCGCTCTCCTCCCCGCTGGCTCCGGGCCGGCTCAAGGGCCGCACGACGGCGGACTCGCTGGTCGAGTCGGCGCAGCGCGGCTGGATGCCGAGCTACCCGACCTTCGACCGCAACCCGCTGGACCTGGTCGACGAGGCGCGCGCGGCGGGCAAGGAGCCCGAGCAGCACGTCGTGGACGAGCTCAAGGCGGGCCGGCTGCGGTTCGCCTGCGAGGACCCGGACGACCCGGCGAACTTCCCCCGCGTGCTCACGGTGTGGCGGGCCAACATCCTCGGCTCGTCGGGCAAGGGCAACGAGTACTTCCTCAAGCACCTGCTGGGCACGGACTCCGCGGTGTTCGCCGAGGAGAGCGGGCCCGACCGCCGCCCGCGCTCGATGACGTGGCGCGACGAGGCGCCCCGCGGCAAGCTCGACCTGCTCGTCACGATGGACTTCCGCATGACCAGCACCACCCTGTACTCCGACGTCGTGCTGCCGGCGGCCACCTGGTACGAGAAGCACGACCTGTCGAGCACGGACATGCACCCGTTCGTGCACTCGTTCAACCCCGCGATCGCGCCGCCCTGGCAGACGCGCACGGACTTCGACACCTTCCACACGCTGGCGCGGCGGGTGTCCGAGCTGTCCGAGACGCACCTGGGCGTGCGCGAGGACCTGGTCGCGACGCCCCTGCTGCACGACACCCCCGACGAGCTCGCGGTGCCGCACGGCACCCTCACCGATGCGGGCGCACCGGTCACCGAGCGCGAGCTGGTGCCCGGCGTGACGATGCCGCGCCTGCAGGTGGTGCAGCGCGACTACCCCGCCTTCGCCGCGCGGATGGCCGCCCTCGGCCCGCTCGCGGAGACCAAGGGCATGGTCACCAAGGGCGTGACGTTCCACCCGGACGAGGAGGTGCGCCGGCTCGGGGAGCGCAACGGCCTCGTGCCGGACGGCCCCACCGCGGGCCGCCCGCGCCTGGACCAGGACACCCACGCCTGCGAGACGATCCTCGCCCTGTCGGGCACGACGAACGGCCGCCTGGCCGTGCAGGGCTTCCAGGACCTGGAGAAGCGCACCGGGCAGCGGCTGGCCGACCTCGCCATGGACGAGCAGGCCAAGCGGGTCACGTTCCCCGATGTGCAGTCGCGTCCGACGCCGGTCGTGACGTCGCCGGAGTGGTCCGGGTCGGAGCACGGCGGGCGCCGGTACACGGCGTTCGCGATCAACGTGGAGCGGCTCAAGCCCTGGCACACCCTCACCGGGCGCCAGCACTTCTACCTCGACCACGACTGGATGATCGAGCTGGGCGAGCAGCTGCCCGTCTACCGCCCGCCGCTGGACCTGCACCGCCTGTACGGCGACTCCCCCGTGCCGGGCAGCACCGCGGACGGCACCAGCACCGGCGGCAGCGCCGACCAGGTCGCCGTCGCCGTGCGGTACCTGACCCCGCACTCCAAGTGGTCGATCCACTCGGAGTACCAGGACAACCTGTTCATGCTGTCGCTGTCGCGCGGCGGCCCCAACGTGTGGATGAGCCCGGCCGACGCCGAGAAGATCGGCGTCAAGGACAACGAGTGGATCGAGGCGGTGAACCGCAACGGCGTCGTCGTCGCCCGCGCCGTCGTCTCCCACCGCATGCCCGAGGGCACCGTGTACATGCACCACGCCACCGACCGCACCGTCGACGTGCCGCTCGCGGAGGCGTCCGGGCTGCGCGGCGGCATCCACAACTCCCTGACGCGGATCCTGCTCAAGCCCACCCACCTGGCCGGCGGGTACGGGCAGTTCACCTTCGCGTTCAACTACCTCGGGCCCACCGGCAACCAGCGCGACGAGGTCACCGTCATCCGCCGCCGCTCCCAGGAGGTGCGTTACTCGTGAAGGTCATGGCGCAGATGTCGATGGTGATGAACCTCGACAAGTGCATCGGCTGCCACACCTGCTCGGTCACCTGCAAGCAGGCGTGGACGAACCGCACCGGCACCGAGTACGTGTGGTTCAACAACGTCGAGACCCGCCCGGGCCTCGGCTACCCCCGCACCTACGAGGACCAGGAGACCTGGCAGGGCGGCTGGGTGCGCACCAAGCGGGGCAAGCTCAAGCTCCGCGCGGGCGGGCGGGCCAAGAAGCTCGCGTCGATCTTCCACAACCCGAAGCTGCCGTCGATCCACGACTACTACGAGCCGTGGACCTACGAGTACGACATGCTGCTCAACGCCCCGCAGGGCCCCCACACCCCGGTCGCCAAGCCGAAGTCGCTGCTCACCGGCGACGACATGAGCATTCAGTGGTCGGCCAACTGGGACGACGACCTCGGCGGCTCCACGGCCACCATGCAGGACGACCCGATCCTGAAGCACATGAGCGAGCACGTCGCCGAGGAGCTCGAGCAGACGTTCATGTTCTACCTGCCGCGCATCTGCGAGCACTGCCTCAACCCGTCGTGCGTCGCCTCTTGCCCGTCGGGCGCGATGTACAAGCGGGTCGAGGACGGCATCGTGCTGGTGGACCAGGACCAGTGCCGCGGCTGGCGCATGTGCGTCACCGGCTGCCCGTACAAGAAGGTCTACTTCAACCACAAGACCGGCAAGGCCGAGAAGTGCACGCTGTGCTACCCGCGCATCGAGGTCGGCCTGCCCACCGTCTGCTCTGAGACCTGCGTGGGCCGCCTGCGCTACCTCGGCCTCGTGCTGTACGACGCGGACAAGGTCGGTGCGGCCGCCGCCATCGAGGACGAGCACGACCTCCTGGCCGCCCAGCGCTCCGTCTTCCTCGACCCGAGCGACCCCGAGGTGGTCGCCGCGGCCCGCCGCGAGGGCATCCCGGACGACTGGATCGACGCCGCGCAGCGCTCCCCCATCTGGAAGCTCATCCACGACTACGAGGTCGCGCTGCCCCTGCACCCCGAGTACCGGACGCTGCCGATGGTCTGGTACATCCCGCCGCTGTCGCCCGTGGTCGACGTGGTCGCCAGCTCGGGCAACGACGGCGAGGACGGCCGCACCCTGTTCGCCGCGATCTCGCAGCTGCGGATCCCGCTGGAGTACCTCGCAGGGCTGTTCACCGCGGGCGACACCGGGCCCGTGGAGCGGGTGCTGCGCCGCCTCGCCGCGATGCGGTCGGGCATGCGCGAGGTCAACCTGGGCCGCGAGTTCCCCGAGGAGAACGCCGCCGCCGTCGGCATGACCGGCGACCAGGTCCAGGAGATGTACCGGCTGCTCGCCATCGCGAAGTACGAGGAGCGCTACGTCATCCCCACCGCGCACACCGAGGTGGCGCGCGAGCTCGAGGAGATGGCCTGCTCGCTGGACTTCGAGGGCGGCCCCGGCATGGGCGGCGCCGGCCCCTTCGGCTCCTCCTCCGGCCAGTCCGTGCCCGTCGCCGTGGAGAACTTCCACGCCCTCGCGGCCCGCCAGACGGCGGACTCCCCGTACGGACCGTCGACCCCCGGCCGCGTGAACCTGCTCAACTGGGACGGCAACGGCCGCCCCGACGGGCTCTTCCCGCCCGACGAGGCGCAGGAGGACCCGCGATGAGCCGCCTCGCCTTCCTCCCCCGGCCCGGGGTGCGGGCCAGGCGGCTCGACCCGCTCGCCGCGGTACCGCTGCGCGACGCCGACCGCGCCGTCGCGCACATGGGCGCGTCGCTGCTGCTCGCCTACCCCGACGCCGCGACCCTCGAGGCCGCCGCCACCGTCCGCGACGCCGTCGCCGGGCTCCCCGGCTCGGTCCGCGACCGGCTCGCCGGCCTGGCCACCACCCTGCTCGACGGCGACCCGGACGCGCTGCAGGCCGAGTACGTCGCCACGTTCGACCTCAAGCGCCGGTGCGCGATGTACCTGTCGTACTACGCCGCCGGCGACACCCGGAAGCGCGGCCTCGCGCTGGTCCGCTTCGTCGAGGCGTACCGCGCCGCCGGGTTCGAAACCACCGGCGACGAGCTGCCGGACTACCTGCCCACCGTGCTCGAGCTGTCCGCCCGCGGCGGCCCCGACGGCGCCCGCATCGCCGGCGCGCTCCTGTCCGCCCACCGCGACGGCATCGAGGTGCTGCGCTCGGCGCTCGCCGCCCAGCGCTCGCCGTGGACGGCCGCGGTCGAGGCCGTGTGCCTCACGCTGCCGCCCGTCGACGCCGCCACCGCCGAGCGCGTCGCCGACCTCGTGGCCGCCGGGCCGCCGGCCGAGCTCGTGGGGCTGAGCGGGTACGGGGACGCCGGGGACGAGGGGAAGGACCTGCCGTGGGCCTGACGGACGCTTCCGCCGACAAGATCATCCTGTGGGTCGTGGTGCCCTACGTGACCTTCGCCGTCCTGGTCGTGGGGTCGATCTGGCGCTACCGGTACGACAAGTTCGGCTGGACCACACGCTCCAGCGAGCTGTACGAGAAGCGGCTGCTGCGGTACGGCTCCCCGCTCTTCCACTTCGGGCTGCTGTTCGTGGTGCTCGGGCACTTCCTGGGGCTCGTGATCCCCCAGTCGTGGACCGAGGCCGTCGGGATCAGCGAGAGCTTCTACCACTTCATCGCCACCTCGATGGGCTCGATCGCCGCCGTCGTCGCCGTCGCCGGGCTGCTCATCCTCATCTACCGCCGCCGCTCCACCGGCCCCGTCTTCCTCGCCACCACCAAGACGGACAAGCTCATGTACGTGTTCCTCGCCGGCTCGCTGCTGACGGGCGCGTGGGCCACCGTGCAGACCCAGCTCCTGGCCGGCGGCCACGGGTACAACTACCGGGAGACCATCTCGCCCTGGTTCCGGTCCCTGTGGTACCTGCAGCCCCAGCCGGAGCTCATGGCGGGCGTGCCCGCCGCGTTCCAGGTGCACATCACGATGGCGATGCTGCTGTTCGCGCTGTGGCCCTTCACCCGCCTGGTGCACGCGTTCTCCGCGCCGGTGCAGTACCCGTTCCGCCCGTACGTCGTCTACCGGTCCCGCGAGGCGTCCGTGTCGTCGCGCGCCCCGCGCCGCGGCTGGGACCCCACCGGAACCCCGCCCCGCTGACCGCCACACCCGACCGAACCGCCCGACCGAACCGCCCGACCCGACCGGCCCGCGGGCCTCGAAGGAGGAGCCATGACCTCGGCACCGACCCCCGGCCCGGCCGACGCGCCGGCCGTCCCCGCCGTCCAGGGCAACGTGACGCAGCTCGCCCTGGCGACGGCGGGCTTCGCGATCTGCTTCTGGGCGTGGGCGCTGCTCAGCCCGCTAGGCAACAGCTACGGCACGCTGTACCACCTGTCCGACTTCGAGGTGTCCGTGCTGGTCGCGGTCCCCGTGATCGTGGGGTCGCTGGGCCGCATCCCGATCGGCGCGCTCACCGACCGGTTCGGCGCCAAGGTGATGTTCCCGCTGTGCAGCGCGCTGACCATCGTGCCGGTGCTGTTCATCGGGTTCGTCGCGAACAGCCTGGTCTGGCTGCTGATCGGCGGGTTCTTCCTCGGCCTGGGCGGCACGACCTTCGCCATCGGCGTCCCGTTCGTCAACAACTGGTACCCGCCGGCCCGGCGCGGCACCGCGATCGGCATCTTCGGCGCCGGCATGGGCGGCACCGCCATCGCGTCGTTCTCCACCGTGCCGATCCGCGACGCGTGGGGCGACGGCGCCCCGTTCATCATCGTCTCCGTCTTCCTCGCCGTGTTCGCGCTGCTGTCGCGGGCGATGCTGCAGGACTCCCCCGCCTGGTCCCCCGGCTCGGGCGGCGGCATGTGGGCGCGCACCTGGGCCACCCTGAAGATCCCCGCCACCCTGCAGCTGTCGTGGCTGTACGCGATCGGCTTCGGCGGCTTCGTGGCCTTCTCGGTGTACCTGCCCACCTTCCTGCAGAACGCGTACGACCTCAGCGCCAGCGACGCCTCGTTCCGCACCGCCGGGTTCGTGGTGCTCGCGGTGATCTGCCGGCCGATCGGCGGCACCCTCTCGGACAAGGTGGGCGGGGTCGCGGTGAACCTCGTGTGCTACGCCGTCGTCACCCTCGGCGCCGCCGCCATCCTCTTCCAGCCGGCCCTGATCCCGGGCGCGACAATCGCGTTCCTCGCCATGGCCGCCGCGCTCGGCGGGTCGTCGGGCGCGACCTTCGCCCTCGTGGCGAAGATGGCGCCGCCCGGGACGGTGGGCGCCGTGACCGGCGTCGTGGGCGCGGCCGGCGGGCTCGGCGGGTTCATCCCGCCGCTGATCATGGGCGCCGTGTACGGCGCGAACGGCAACTACGGCATCGGGTTCGGGCTGCTCGCGCTGACCGCCCTGCTCACGCTGCTGTTCACGCTCGGGCCGGTGCGCCGGCGCGTGCAGGCGAACGCCGGATGACCGCTCGGCCCGTCCCCGCACACCGCCCGTCGCGCGCCGGTGAGGCGCCGGTCGTCCGCGCGACACGTCCCCGCCCTAGCCTGGCCCCATGACAGCGCCGAGCACGCCGCGGAGCCTGGCCGAGCACGTCGCCGCCGTGCTGGCGGGGGTCGCGCCGCTGCCGGTGCAGGACGTCGGGCTGGCCGACCTTGCCGTCGAGCCACCCGGGCGGTCGCTGGGGGCGGAGGTCCGCGCCGTCGCGCTCGTGCCGCCGTTCGACGCCGCCGCCATGGACGGCTACGCCGTGCGCCTCGCCGACCTGCCCGCCGACGGCTCCCCGGTGACCCTCACCGTCGTCGGCGACCGCCGCCCCGGCTCGCCCCCCGATCGTTGTGAGCGGGATCTTGGCCCGCGACACGCCGTGCACGGGGGCCAAGATCCCGCTCACACCGACCCGGGAGGCGCGGTCCGGATCATGACCGGCGCCCCGGTGCCCGGCTGGGCGGACGCCGTCGTGCCGGTGGAGCGCACGTCGACGGGCCGGTTCGTCGCGGGCGGCCCGACGACGGAGACCGAGGTCACGCTCGCGCGCCAGGACCGCGCGCACGTGCGCCGCCGCGGCGAGGACGTGCGTCCGGGCGACCTGCTCGGCGCTGCCGGCGACGCCGTCACCCCCGCGCTCGTCGCGGTCGCGGCGTCGGCCGGGCTGACCGCCCTGCCCGTGCGGCGGCGGCCGCGCGTCGCGGTGCTGTCCACCGGCTCGGAGCTGGTGCCCGCGGAGGGCAGCGCGGCCGGCGCCGGCGCGGGCCGCATCCCCGACTCGAACTCGCTGCTGCTGGCGTCCCTCGCGCGCGCCGCGGGGGCCGACGTCGTGCGCGTCGGCGCCGTCCCCGACGACGCCGACGCCCTGCGCGCCGCCCTCGACAGCGTTGTGGATGGGCACTTGGCCCTCGACACGCCGGGAGAGAGGGCCAAACGCCCACCCACAACACTCCAGGGGCCGGCGGTGGACCTGCTCGTCACGACGGGCGGGGTGTCGGCGGGGGCGTCGGACGTCGTGCGGGCGGTGCTCGACGCCGACGACCCGCGGCTGGCCGACGTGGACGTCGCCGCCGTCGCGCTGCGCCCCGGCCGCCCGCAGGCGCTGGCACGGTGGCGGGGCGTGCCGTGGGTGGCCCTGCCCGGCAACCCGGTCAGCGCGTTCGTGTCCTTCGCGCTGTTCGTGCGGCCGGCGGTCGCGACGCTCGCCGGCCGGGAGCCCGCGCGCCCCGTGACCCGTCCGGCCGCCGAGGCGTGGGCGAGCCCGCCCGGGCGCACGCACGTCGTGCCGGTGCGGACGCTGGCGTCCGGGGCCGTCGAGCGCGCCGCCGCCCCGGGCGCGGGACGCGACGGCGTCGGCGGGCACGCGACGTCTGCCCTGCTCGGCGCCGACGGCCTGGCCCTCGTGGAGCCGGACGTCGCGAAGGTCGAGGCCGGCGACCTCGTCCAGGTCCTGTCCCTCGACCTCCCGTTCGGCCTGCGCTGAAGGCGGCGGACGAGGTGACCACCGCTCCCGGGCCCGCGCCGCAGGTCGGGTTCGACGCCGTCGTCCTCGCGGGCGGTCGCGCGTCCCGGCTCGGCGGCGTGCCCAAGCCCACCGTGGTGCTCGACGGCGCCACCCTGCTCGACCGGGCCCTGGCCGCCACCCGTGACGCCGACCGCACCGTCGTCGTCGGGCCGGACGCGGCGGTGCCGCCCGGCCGGGGCGTGCTCGTCGCGCGCGAGGACCCGCCGTTCGGCGGCCCCGTCGCCGGCCTGGACGCGGGCCTGCTCGCACTCGACCGGGCGCACGGGCGGACGGACGATCAGGGCCCGGGCGCGGCGCCGGCCTGGGTGCTCGTGCTCGCCGTGGACGTGCCGCGCGCCGCCGAGGCCGTGCCGCTGCTGCGCGCCGCGGTCGCCGGTCCGCCGCCCGGCTCGGCGCCCCGTTCGGCGCACGGTTCGGCGCCCGGCTCGCCCCCCGACGGCGCCTACCTGGTGCGCGACGGCCGCGCGCAGTGGCTGGTCGGCGCGTACCGCCGCGACGCCCTGCGCCGGGCGCTCGACGCCCTCGCGGGGCTCGACGGCCTGACGGGGCTGCCGGTGCGGCGGCTGGTAGCCGGGCTGTCGTGCCTGGAGGTGCCCGACGTCGACGGCCTGAGCGCGGACGTCGACACCTGGGACGACGTGCGACGCCTTACGGTAGGACTCCACGACGTCTCCGCCGTCACCGCCGACGCCCACCGCTGGGGAGGATTCCGATGACCGACCAGATGCCCCGAGCCGCCGAGCCGGGCTCGAGCACCCTGGACCGCTGGGTGGACGCCCTTGAGGCCGAGCTGGGGCTGCCGGTGCGCAGTGTCGACGTCGGCGCCGTCCTCGACCTCGCGCGGGACGCGGCGCACCAGGTGGCGCGCCCCGCCGCCCCCGTCACCGCGTATGCCGTGGGGTACGCCGCGGGCCTCGCCGCGGCCCGCGGCTCCGGCTCGGACGCCCTGGAGCGCGCCACGTCGGCCGCGCTGTCCTGGCAGGACCCGGGCCCGGGCGGCGCGACGGCCGGCGCGGGGTCGGGGAGCTGATCGGATGACGACCGTCTCGCTGGGGATGCCGCGGGTGCCGGGCGCGGGGGTGCCGGACGTCCGCCTGCCCGCGGACCGACCCGCCACCGACGGGCTGGTGGACCGGTTCGGCCGCGTCGCCACGGACCTGCGGGTGTCGCTCACCGACCGCTGCAACCTGCGCTGCACGTACTGCATGCCGGCCGAGGGGCTGCCCACGCTGCCCAAGGACTCGGTGATGACGCGCGAGGAGATCGTGCGGCTCGTCGGTATCGCGACGCGCGACCTGGGCGTGCGGCAGGTGCGGTTCACCGGCGGGGAGCCGCTGCTGCGCCGCGACCTCGTCGACATCGTGCGCGAGTGCGCCGCCCTGCCGCACCGCCCGGAGCTGAGCCTCACGACCAACGCCGTCGGCCTCGACTCCCGCGCCGCCGCGCTGCGGGAGGCCGGCCTGGACCGCGTGAACGTCTCGCTCGACACCCTCGACCCGGACACCTTCGCCACGCTCGCCCGCCGCCCGTTCCTCGCCCGCACCCTCGCGGGGATCGACGCCGCGGCCCGCGAGTTCGACCTCGTGAAGATCAACGCGGTGCTGGTGCGCGGCGTCAACCTCGACCACGCGGCCGAGCTGCTGGCGTGGTGCCTGGAGCGCGGCTTCGAGCTGCGGTTCATCGAGCAGATGCCGCTCGACGCCGACCACGCGTGGGACCGCGACGCGATGGTCACCGCGGCCGAGGTGCGCGAACAGCTCGGCACCCGTTTCGCCCTCGAGCCCGACGAGGAGCCGCGCGACGGCGCCCCCGCCGAACGGTTCGTCGTGCGGGACGCGCGGGGCGAGCGCCTGGGCCGGGTCGGCATCATCGCGTCGGTCACCGAGCCCTTCTGCGACGACTGCCGCCGCACCCGCCTCACCGCGGAGGGCGGCGTGCGCGACTGCCTGTTCGCCCACACCGAGACCGACCTGCTGGGCCCGCTGCGCGCGGGCGCCGACGACGCCACCCTGGCCGACCTGTGGCGCACCGCCATGTGGCACAAGCAGGCCGGGCATGGCATGAGCGACACCGGCTCCGGCACCGACCTCGACAGCTCGGGGTTCACGCAGCCGGAGCGCACCATGAGCGCCATCGGAGGATGACGATGACGGACCTGACGACCGACCAGCAGACCGTGAGCCTGCGCTACTTCGCCGCCGCCCGGGCCGCCCTCGGCCGCTCCGAGGAGAAGCTGGCCGTCCCGCCGGGCGCGACCGTCGCCGACGTCGTCGCCCGCCTCGCCGCCGCCGACCCCGCGGCCGAGCCCGTCCTCGCCCGCTGCAGCGTGCTGCTCGACGGCCGCCGGGCCGCGCCGTCCGACGTCGTGCCGGACGGCGCGAGCCTCGACCTGCTGCCGCCCTTCGCGGGCGGCTGACCAGCGCTCGGGGTCAGCCCTCGCGGTGGGCGCGGATCGCCGCGGCGGCCTGCGGCAGCACGTCGGCGAGGTCGCCCACGACGGCGAAGTCGCAGATCTCGAAGATCGGCGCCTCGGGGTCGGAGTTCACGGCCACGATGACCTGCGACGCCTGCATGCCGCCGCGGTGGTGCGGCGCGCCGGAGATGCCCGCGCCCACGTAGAGGCGGGGGGCGATGGTCACGCCGGTCTGGCCGATGTACCGGTCGAACCAGCCCTCGAAGACGGCGTCCCGCGAGGCGCCGACCGCGGCGCCGACGGCGTCGGCGAACTCCTCGACGGGCCCGAAGTCGCCGCTGGTGCCGCGCCCGCCGGCGACGACCACGGCGGCCTCCTCCAGCGACGGGCGGCCCGGGGTGCGCTCCTTGACCTCGCGGGAGGTCACGACCACGCCGGACGTGCCCGCGGGCAGCGCGACGGGCAGCGCCTCGACGTCGGTGGCGACGGGGGCCTCGGCGGGCTCCGGCACGACGGCGTTGGCACGGACGGTGAGCACGGCCACGTCGGCGGTGACCAGGCACCGGGTGTCCCAGGCGCCGGCGAAGACACGCTTGCCGGCCACCACGCGGCCGTCCTCGTCCTCCCCGACGACGGCGGCGTCGATGACCAGGCCCGCGCCGAGCGCGTGCGCGGCCAGCGCGGCGGCCTCCTTGGCGCCGAACGTGGCGGGCGCGAGGACGACGTCCGCGTCCGCGCGGCGCACCGCCGCGGCGAGGGTCGCGGCGACGACCGACGGCAGGTGCCGGGCGGCGTCGCCGCCGGCGGCCTGGAGCGCGTCGGTGGGCACCTCGGCCTGGTGCACCGTCTCGACGCCGTACGCGCCGAGCTGGGCGAGCACCTCGACCGTGGGGGCCTCCAGGGTCACGGCCTCGACGCGGCCGAGGCCGCGGCCGATGGTCAGCAGCTCCAGCGCGCTGGAGCGGACCTCGGTGGCCGGGTCCAGCAGGACGAGGACGGTGCGGTTGCGGGTCGGCACGGGGGTGGGCACGGTCATCTCGCGTCCTCTCAGACCAGCTCGTTGCGGATGAGGTAGTCGGCGAGGGCGGTGCCGCCCTCGCCCTTGTCGACCACCAGCTCGACCTCGGGGCGGGCCGGGCGCGGCGCGGCGGCCACCGCCTCGGTGCGGGCGCCGGCGTCGCCGACGGCGGCCGGGTCGAGGCCCAGGTCGGCCGCCGACCACTCCTCGATCTGCTTGGTGCGGGCCGCCATGATCAGCTTGAAGTTCGGCATGCGCGGGGTGTTCGCGGTGTCCGCGACGGACAGGACGGCGGGCAGCGGGGCGGTGAGCGTCTCGACGGCCTCGTCGGTCTCGCGCGTCACGGTGAGGGTGCCGCCGGCGACGTCGACCTTCTTCGCCAGCGTGATCGCCGGGCGGCCGAGCTCGGCCGCGACGAGCGCCGGCACCACGGAGCCGAGCCCGTCGAGGGCGGCCATGCCCGTGATGACGAGGTCGACCGGCGCGCCGTCGGCCTCGAGCTTCCGCACGCCGGCCGCGAGCGCCGCGGCGGTGCCGAAGTAGTCCGAGCCCGCGAGCACGTCGTCCGTGACGCGGACGGCGCGGTCCACGCCCATCTGGAACGACTTGCGCAGCGCCACGTCGCCGTCGGCGGGGGCGACCGTGAGGGCGACGACCTCGCTGGCCGCGCGCTCGCCCTCGGGCAGGGCGTCGAGGATGCGCAGGGCCGCCTCGAGCGCGTTCTCGTCCAGCTCGTTGAGGGTGCCGACACCCGGGTCGCGGTCCACACGACAATCGACGAACCGTCGCTCCGCGTTGATGTCCGGCACGTACTTCACGGCGACGACGATGCGCACAGGCGCGACCTCCAGCTCACGGTGGTGACGACCGGCCGCAGGCGCCGCGGCCGACGGTGCCGAGCCTACCCGTGGGCCCGTCGTCCTTTCAGCCCGCACCACCCGGGCACGCACCGAGGAGTCATGCCCCGGCCCCGACGGCGCGCCATGGGCCCCCGTCCGTCCCCGGCACCTGGTTGCGGCTCCACCACTGCGCCTCCCAGACCCGGCCGCCGTGGACGACGCGGTCGCCGTCGTCGTAGATCCACGAGCTTGTCCATGTCCGGACCCGCCCGTACGCGGTGTCCACGGAGGTGCCGAGCTCCGCCCAGGCGCCCCAGGGCGACGATCCGGGCGCGCTCCCCTTCGTCCACCACGACGCGCGGTACGCGCGACCGTCGTACGTCACGTACTCGCCCCCGGTGTACGTCGCCGAGCGGCTCCAGACGGGTATGCGGACCAGGCCGTCCCGCACCTGGGCGAGCGCGTCCTCGGCCTCGTCGACCTGGAACTGGTACGGGTACGCCAGCGCCTCGACCCGACGCGCCTGTTCCAGCGGCTCGGCGAGCAGCGCCCAGCTCTCGGGCGTGTGGTCCGCCTCGGCCAGGGAGGCCACGTCGTCGAGCAGCGCCCGCAGCGCGGTGCGGTCGCTCGCCGGCGTGCCGTACACCTCGACGTCCGCGACCTGCATGAGGTAGCCGTCGCGACCGCCCGAGCGCAGCCTGCTGCTGACGACGCGGACGTAGGCGCCGGGCGCCGGTTCGTCGAGCGCGAACGTCCGCGGCGCGGTGCTGCCGTCGTCGCCCGTCACGTCCGCGACCGTCGTCCAGCGCCGGCCGTCGAGCGACACCTGCACCCGGTAGTCGACCGCGAACGTGCCCTTCGGGTGCAGCACGACCTTGCTGACGTCGTGCGTGGCTCCGAGCGCGACCGCCGCCCACTCGACCGCATCGGGGCGGGCGTTGCGCCCCAGGCCGCTGGACCAGCCGTTGTCCGTCCGGCCGTCGGCGAGGAACTTCGACGACCAGCCCCACTGCTCGTGGCTGGCGTCCGGGGTCGACGACGACACCACGACGGTCTTGCCCCGCGCGACGTTCTGCCCCTCGACGTACGGGTCGGGCCGCGGGACCGCCGGAGGCTGCTCGACCGGCGGCGTGCCGCCGTCGTCGTGGAAGACCTCGATCTCCGCGAGGGCCGCGGCGTAGCCGTCGTCGGTGGCGTTCATCGCCGTCACGGACACGCGCACGTACCGCGCCTGCGCGGCGTCGAAGGCGTGCGTCACCCCCGACGACGGCGGTTCCTGGCCGCTCGCTGACGCGACGGTCCGCCACGTCTCGCCGTCCGTCGAGACGTCCACGGTGTAGTCGCGGGGGAAGGTCGCGCCGCGGTCGAGGAGGTTGCCGGCCGGGTAGAGGTCGACGCGGTCGACGGTCTGCGCCCGGCCCAGGTCCACGGTGGCCCGCGCGGTGCGCGAGGCGTCCGACGTCGTCGTGCTCCAGCCGAAGGTGCCGCCGTCGGAGAAGCGCGCGCCGTCCGTGGTGGCGCGGGCGAACCAGCCGCCGGAGCCCACCGAGTCGCTCGCCCGGACCGTCGCGCCGCGCGCCAGGTTGGTGTTCCCCGGGGTCGGCGTCGCCTCGTAGTCGTAGCTCACCGGGAGCGCGAGAAGCACGCCCTCGCCCTTGTCGAGCCGGCGCTCGAGGACGCCGTCCGACAGGCCGACGTCGACCAGGTCACCGGACCGACGGCTGACCTCCTGCAGGGACGAGATCCCGGCGTCGAACCGCAGCGCGACGTCCTTCGCCTCGGTGAAGCTGTTGTTGACCACCATCACGTAGTTGCGCCCGCTCTCGCGGTCGCGCAGGTAGGAGAACGTCAGGTCGTCGTCGGTGAGCGACTGCACCGGGAAGGTCGCCGGGACGGGTTCCTGTCCCCAGGTCCGGCCGTGGAGGTAGACCTCCTTGGCGTCGAGCCGCATGAGCGTCGGGCCGAGCGCGTGGATCTCGGCGTTGAGCCGCTGCACGGGCTCGTACAGGTCGGTCTTCTTCCCGGTGGCGGTCATGATCGCCTCGGTGAAGTCCTCGCCGCGGTTCGTCGGCGTCCACCAGGTGAAGTACGAGAGCTGCTTGTACCCGTAGGCCAGCGACATGTTGGCCTCGTACCGCAGCTCGGCCTCGTTGGTGCGGCGGAAGTTGTTCACGACGCCCACGGACTGCAGGTAGAGGCCGGTCTTGACACCGTTCGCGAGCCCGACGCGCCGCACCGACTCCATGTTCGCGAGCATGCTCGTGTAGTCGAGGCTGCCGGGCGCCCACCCGAACGGGTACCGGTCGTACATGAGATAGTCCCGCGCGCCGGTCTGGTCGACCCAGCGCTGCATGTACTCCTCGTACTCGGCCATCGAGGGGTACGCGAAGCCGGGCAGGAAGTTCAGGTGGTGGTAGTACTCGGGCGCGGCGTCCTTCATGGCGTTGAAGACGCGGGCGTACGGCGTCGGGTCGTACGGCTCGTCCAGGACGTAGTAGCCACCGACGCCGGGCACGTTGGTGTACTCGCGCACGAGGTCCTCGATCTCGGCGTCCGTGAGGTTCAGCAGGCCCGGCCCGAAGCGGTGGTCGGCCACGCCGACCTGCATCCCGTGCTCGTGCGCCAGCCGGGCCATCTCGAGATTGGTCGCCTTGTCGGTGAGGTCGCCGGTGTGCACGTTCTGGACGAAGTCGATGCCCGCGTCGGCCAGGTAGCCGTACTGGGTCTCGTCGACGTAGTCCTTCGTGGGCGGCCAGAACACCGTGATCATGAAGTCGTCGCCGGCGCGCTCGACGTCGTCGGCGACCTCGACGGCGATGGTCGCCGAGCGGTCGGCGGCGGGAGCCGCCAGCGTGACGGTCGCGTCGCCCTGCCCGACGGCGGTCACCCGGCCCGTCCGGTCGACGGTCGCGACCGCCTCGTCCGACGACGACCACACGAGCTCCGGTGCGTCGTCCCCGAACGACGCCTCGTACGTCAGCTCCTCGACCGCGCCCGGCTCGAGCAGCAGCGCCGGCTTGCCGATCTCCAGCGTGCCCTCGGCCGGCACGCCGTAGACGGCGACCTCGGAGAGCTGCACGAGCTTGCCGTCGTTGCCGGTCCCGCCGCCGGGCGCGTCCTGGCTGTACCGCTGCGAGACGTCCACGCGCACTCCCGACGCGGTGACCGGCTGGTCCAGGTCGAGGACGACGGGCGCGGCCGGGCGCTGCGCCTGGGTCAGGTGCACGGTGTGCACCGCCTCGCCGGTCGCGTCGAGCAGCGTGACGGCGTACTCGACCGGGAAGTACGCCCCGTAGGGCTCCGCGCCGACGTCGCTCCGGGGGAACAGCACGACGCGCTCGACCTGGGACGCCGACCGCAGGGACGCCTCCACCCAGGCGGGCGTGGCGGGGTCGAGGACCTGGTCGTAGGGGTTCGTGGTCCACCCGTTGGGCGCGCCCGGGGCCGCCAGCACGCCGTCCACGAGCTTGGCGCGGCTCCACCCTTCGCCCGCCATCTCGTAGGACGACGACGCGGTGACGACGGCCCCGCCGGTCAGGTTCTCGGTGCCGACCGGGGCGTAGGAGCCGATGTCGGCGGGGTCCGCCGTGGCCTCCTCCGCGGCGCCCGCGACGGCCGGCACGCCGAGGACCGACAGGGACAGCGCCAGCAGCACGGCCACGGTCCTGGCCGGCCGGGGGAAACGTCGAGCGGTCACGGCTACTCCTCGTCGAGCGGTCGTCGGTGCACGTCTCAGGCCACGCGGGGGTTGCAGTGGTTCTGTTGTACACGATAACGACGCCGAGGTGAAAGAGATTTTCATCCACTTGTCGAGAGCCGGCCGCGTCGGACGCGCGCCGGACGCCGCTCAGCGCAGCGTCGCGAGAGTGCCCGTGACCGTCCCGAACACGGCCGCGTCGACGACCGTGCCGGCGTCGCGCAGCGCCAGCACGACCGCGCCGACCACCCCGTCGGTCACCGCGCGCACCTCCGGGGGCTCGCCGTCGCCGGCCCGGGCGGCGATTCTGCCGGGCAGGGTGCGGCGCAGGGCGACCGTGCCGCCGCCCAGCACCACGGGACCGCGCACGCCCGGGAGGGCGACGGCCCCGAGGGTGTGCACGAGGGCGTCCTCCGCGGCGGCGACGATCGCGTCCGCCTCCTCGTCGCCGTCCGCCTCGAATGCGAGCCGGGCGAAGCGGGCCAGCTCGACCGGTCGCATCGCGTACAGGGCGTCGACGGAACGCCACAGCGCTTCCGCCCGGCCGTCGCGGGACCTCGGGGCCGGCCCGTCGAGCCCGAGCTCGCGCAGCAGCATCGCCGTGAGGGCGGTCGGAGCGCCTCGGCGGTCGAGGTCGGCAAGGGCCGCCCGCACGACGCGGCGCCCGATCCAGAACCCGGAGCCGTCGTCGCCGAGCAGCCAGCCGAGCCCGTCCGCCGTCGCCGTGACCTCCCCGCCCTCCACCCGGACCGCCGCCGCTCCCGTACCCGCGACGAGCGCGTAGCCGGTGTCGCGGTAGGTGCCGGCGAAGAAGGTGGCGAGGAGGTCCGACCGGAAGACGGGCGATGCGGTGATGCCCAGGTCGCGGAGCGGCCGGCCGAGCTCCTCCAGCGGCGTCTGGGCGCTCACCCCCGCCGCAGCGAGCGTCACCCCCTCGACGTCGGCCGGGTCGACCCCGGCGGCACCGAGCGCCGCGGCGGCGCTCGCCGCCGCGGACCTCCCGGCGGCATCGACGCCCACCGAGACCGGGTTCCCGCTCCCGTCGCGGCCGTACCCGACGCACTCACCGGCGGGGGTCACGACGACGCAACGGGTGGAGGTCCCTCCGGCGTCGAGGGCGAGCAGCACCGTCATCCGTGACCCACCTGCCACTCGTGCACCATTGCTCCCGAGACGACGTTGCAACCAGTTTTCATCCGACCTCGTTCGGAGATGGTACAGATATTCATATGGACGTGACCGCACTCCACCTGCCGGCAGGCGGGTCCGGGTTCCGGAGCCGGATCCGGGCGAACCTCCCGCACCTGTCGAAGTCGATGACGAAGATCGCCCAGCTCCTGCTGGACGACCCGGCGCTGCCGCTCGAGCTGTCCAGCACCGAGCTCGCCCGGCGCGCCGGCACGTCCGCCGCGACCGTCACCCGCTTCTGCCGGCTCATCGGCTACGAGGGCTACGTCCCGCTGCGGGTCGGCGCCGCGGCCGACGTCGCCCGGTCCAGCACCCACGAGGCCGCCGAACCGGACGTCCGGCGAGCCCTCGACCCGGCGGACAGCCCTGCCGACGTGATCCGCACCCTGCTGGGCGCACACGTCGCCGCGCTGCAGTCCACCGCCGACCTCGTCGACACGGCGCTGGTGGAGCGCGTCGCGGCCGCCGTCGCCGCGAGCGACCAGCTCGACATCTACGGCATCGGCGGCAGCGCCACCATGGCCCGCGAGCTCCAGCTCCGCCTGTACGGCATCGGCGTGAACGCGCACGCATGGGGCGAGGTCCACCTCGGCCTGGCCAGCGCGGCGCTCCTGCGCGGGTCGACCGTCGCCATCGGCATCTCCCACTCCGGCCGCACCAAGGAGACGATCGACATGCTGTCCCTGGCGAAGTCGTCGGGGGCGCTCGCGGCGGCGGTGACGAGCGACCCGCACTCGCCGCTCGCGGCGGTGGCGGACGTGCACATCACCGGCTACGCGCCGGGCGAGTACCTCCAGCCCGACGACCTCTCCGCCCGGTACGCCAGGCTCTTCGTCCTCGACCTGCTCTACCTCATGGTGGCGCGCCAGGACTTCCGTCGGACGACGACGATGCTCGCGGCGTCGACCGCCGCCATCGCGTCCCACCGTCGCGCCCCGCGCACGACGTCCCGACGTCCGGACCCCTCCCCCTCGAAAGGAACGACCACAGGATGACTACCGACTACCTGACCCAGGTCCTCGACCGCCTGCACCCGATCGACGAGGACGCGCGCGCGGGCGGCCTCGACCCGGCGATCGACCTGATCGTCACCGCCCTCGAGGGCGGGGGTATCCTCCAGGCGTTCGGCACCGGGCACTCGCAGGCGTTCGCGATGGAGATCGCCGGTCGTGCCGGCGGCTTCGTCCCGAGCCACGCCCTCTCGTTGCGCGACCTCGTCCTGCGCGGCGTCCGCGAGCCCTCCGCGCTGGAGGGCGCCGACCTCGAGCGGGACAGCAGCATCTCGGACGACCTCTACGACCTCTACGAGATCCACCCCGCGGACGTCTTCCTCATCGCCTCCAACTCGGGGGTGAACGGGTCGATCGTCGGTCTCGCCCTGCGCGCCAAGGCCGAGGGGCACCCCGTGATCGCGGTGACGAGCCTGGAGCACACCCGCGCCGTCGAGCCGAAGCACCCCAGCGGCAAGCGCCTGAGCGACGTGGCCGACGTCGTCCTCGACAACCGGGCCCCGTACGGGGACACCACGCTCGACCTCGGCGACGGCATCGAGGTCGGGGCCGTCTCCTCGATCACGGCGGCGTTCATCGCGCAGCTGCTCACGATCGGCGCCGCCGAGCGTCTCCAGGCGGCCGGCACGGTCCCGCCGGTGTACATCTCGGCGAACATCCCGGAGGGCGACGAGCACAACAAGGCCCTCGAGGAGCGTTACGGGGCGCGCATCAAGCACCTCGCGTGACGCGGGGGCGTCACGCCGGCCCGGCGTCAGGCCGGGCACGTCGACGACGGTCCGTGGAGTCGATGCTGCCCTGACCTGCGGGCGCGCGGCCGGCGGCAACCCCGGGCAGCATGTCCCCATGGAGTCCCGCCCCAAGGTCACGCCGCTGACGCGCCCGCTGGCGCGGCGCAGCCACGTCCCGCCGCTGGGGGTGCACCCGACGCCCGACGGCGGGGTGGACGTGGCCGTTGCGGCGTCGCACGCGGACGGCGTCGAGCTGTGCCTGATCGACGTCGTCGAGCCGCACCGCGACCCCCACGACCCCGCCCGGTACGCGGAGCGCCGCGTCCCGCTCGACGGGCCGGTGTACGGCGTCTGGCACGCCCACGTGCCGCACGTGCGGCCCGGGCAGCGGTACGGCTTCCGCGTGCACGGCGCGTGGGACCCGGGGGCCGGCCAGCGGCACAACCCGGCGAAGCTGCTCGTCGACCCGTACGCCCGCGGGCTGGTGGGCGACCTCACCTACGGGCCGGAGACCCTCGGCGCGACGAGCGCGCCCCGCGACCCGGCCGACCCCGACTCGCCCGACGGGCGCTGGTGGGTGGCGGAGCCGTACGGCGCGCCGGACGACCGCGACTCCCTGGCGTTCGTGCCGCACTCCGTGGTGGTGGCGTCGCACCCGGGGCCGCCGCCGCTGACGCGCCCGCGCGTGCCGTGGGCGGACACCGTCGTCTACGAGGCGCACGTCCAGGGGCTGACGGCGACGCACCCGGACGTCCCTCCGGAGCTGCGCGGCACGTACGCCGGCGTCGCGCACCCGGCCACGATCGCGCACCTGACCAGCCTGGGCGTCACCACCCTCGAGCTGCTGCCGATCCACGCGTTCGTCAGCGAGCCGCACCTCGTGGCCCGCGGGCTCACGAACTACTGGGGCTATCAGACCCTCGGCTTCTTCACCCCGCACGCCGCCTACGCCACCCGCGCGGCGCGCGAGGCCGGGCCCGCCGCCGTCCTGGACGAGGTGCGGGGCATGGTGCACCTGCTCCACGAGGCGGGCATCGAAGTGCTGCTCGACGTCGTCTACAACCACACGTGCGAGGGCGGCGACGACGCGCTGCACGTGAGCTGGCGCGGCCTCGACAACGCCGGTTACTACCTGCACGACGGCGCCTCCCCGGCCGCGCTGGCCGACGTCACCGGCACGGGGAACTCCCTCGACTTCCGCCGCCCGCGCGTGGTGCAGCTCGCGCTGGACTCGCTGCGCTACTGGGCCGAGGTGGTGGGCGTGGACGGCTTCCGGTTCGACCTCGCGGTGACCCTCGGCCGCACCCATCACGGCTTCTCCCCCGACCACCCGTTCCTCGTGGCGCTGCAGACCGACCCGGTGCTGAACAACCTCAAGCTCGTCGCGGAGCCGTGGGACGTCGGCCCGGGCGGCTGGCAGACCGGCAACTTCCCCCCGCCCATGGCGGAGTGGAACGACCGGTTCCGCGACGCCGCGCGCGGGTTCTGGCTCGACGCCCCGCGCGAGGGCTCCCACGGGCGGCCCATGCACGGCATGCGCGAGCTCACCACGCGGCTGGCCGGGTCCGCGGACCTGTTCGGGCACTCCGACCCGCCGCTGGTGCGCGGCCCCGTCGCGTCCGTCAACTACGTCACCGCCCACGACGGGTTCACCCTGGCCGACCTCGTCGCCTTCGACCACAAGCACAACGAGGCGAACGGCGAGGACAACCGCGACGGCTCGGACCACAACCTGTCGTGGAACCACGGCGTGGAGGGGCACGCGCCGGGCGCCGAGGACGGGGAGGGCGCGGGCGACACCGGCACCGAGCCGTGGTCCGCCGTCGTGCCGCTGCGGCGGCGCTCGCAGCGCAACCTGCTCGCGACTCTCCTGCTGTCCGCGGGCACGCCCATGCTCACCGCGGGCGACGAGCTCGGCCGCACGCAGCGCGGCAACAACAACGCGTACGCGCAGGCGGGCGAGGTGTCGTGGGTCGACTGGGACCTCGAGGACGCCGCGCGCGACCTGCTCGACACCACCCGCTTCCTGCTGGCCCTGCGCGCCGAGCACCCCGCCCTGCGCGCGGACTCGTTCTTCCTCGGCTCGCCGCGGCCCGGGGAGGACGAGACCGACCTGCTGTGGTTCGGCGCCGACGGCGCGCCCATGGACCGCGACGCCTGGGCGGTCGCCGGACGGCGCGTGGTGCAGATGCTCCGCCCCGGGCCCGACGACGGCGACGCGCACGTGCTCCTCGTCCTCAACGGCGGCCTCGACGACGCCGAGGTGACGCTGCCGCCCGCGCCCGGCGGCGGCGCGTGGGAGCGGGCGTGGAGCTCCGCGTGGGACCGGCCGGAGGCGCCCGACGACGAGGCCGAGGACGCCGTGCTCGAGTCGCTCAGCGTGGAGGTCTTCCTCGGGCGGTAGGTCGGACGGTAGTCACAGGAGTCCGAAGTCCTCCAGGTCGAACGCCGTCGAGATCGCGCGGGCCAGGTCCTCCTCCTGGTCGTCCAGGAGGAACCCGACCTTCCGGCCGACCCGGTCGACATGAACCGTCTCGATGTTGTCGCAGTTGATGACGCAGGGGTGGTCGATCCCGTTGCGCGGGCCGACGGGGACCTCGACCGAGAGCCCCTTCACCGTGCTGGTGATCGGCGCGATGGTCAGGTGTGACATCCGATCGCGCACCCCCGGGCGGGTGAGGACGACCGCGGGACGCGACTTCTCCAGGTGGACGATGTGGATCGGCCGCATCAGTCGAGGTGGTCCCAGCTCGAGTTCTTCTCCACCCAGCGCACCATGCCGGCGAGGTCGTCAGGATCGTCCTGGTCGGCCGTCGCCGCGTAGATCTGCGCGTCACGCTCGGCGAGCTGCCGCCGCACCTCGCGCCGCAGCGCGCGCTCGACGGCGGAGGCCCGGCTCCGCGTCTTCCCCTCGGCCACCTGCTGGTCCACCCACGCGACGAGCTCGTCAGGCAGGCGGACCGCGATCTGCGTCGTCATCCCAGAACGGTACCGCTTCGGGATGCATGGCGTCGAGACCCGGGCGTTGACCCCACGACGCCGTTCCCCGAAGTCGCCCGGCCGAGCCGTTCACCGGGCGCCCGACCTCTGCCAGACTGCGCGCATGGATGCTGACGTCGTCGTCATCGGTGGGGGCCTGTCGGGGCTCGTCACGGCCACGGAGCTCACCGCCGCGGGCCGCCGGGTCGTGCTGCTGGACCAGGAGCCGGAGGCGTCGTTCGGCGGCCAGGCATGGTGGTCGTTCGGTGGGCTGTTCCTCATCGGCTCGCCCGAGCAGCGCGCGATGGGCGTGCACGACTCCGCGGACCTGGCCTGGTCCGACTGGCTGGGCTCCGCCCAGTTCGCGCCCGGCGCCGACCGCGGCGAGGGCCCCGATCGGCACGGGTACGCGTGGGCGCGCCGCTTCGTCGAGTTCGCCGCGGGCGACCTGCGGTCGTGGCTGCACGACAAGGGCGTGCGCTGGTTCCCGCTGGTGCAGTGGGCCGAGCGCGGCGGGTACACCGTCGGCCATGACGATGGCCGGACCGAGCACGGCAACTCCGTGCCCCGCTTCCACGTCACCTGGGGCACGGGGCCCGGCATCATCCGACCCTTCGTGGAGGCGGCGCTCGCGGCCCGCGACGCCGGCCTGCTCGACCTGCGGTTCCGCCGCCGCGTCACCGGCCTGGTGACGACCGACGGCCGCGTCACCGGGGTGCGCGCCGACGTGCTGGCCGACCAGCCCGTGGCCGGGCTGCCGTTCGGCGGCCGCGGCGCGCCGTCGAACCGCGACGTGGTGGGCAGCGAGGAGATCGCCGCGGGCGCCGTCGTGGTCGCGTCCGGCGGCATCGGCGCCAACCACGACCTGGCCCGCGCGCACTGGGACCCCGAGGCCGGCACGCTGCCGGAGCGGATGCTGTCCGGCGTCCCGGACTCCACCGACGGGCTGATGCTCGGCGTCGCCGCCGAGGCCGGCGGCGCCCTCGTGCACGAGGACCGCATGTGGCACTACCCGGAGGGCATCGCCAACCACTCGCCCGTCTGGACGAACCACGGCATCCGCATCCTGCCGGGCCCGTCGTCGCTGTGGCTCGACGCCGACGGCGGCCGCCTGCCCGCCCCGCTGTTCCCGGGCTTCGACGCGCTCGGGGCGCTGCAGCACGTGACGCGGCGCGGCGACGACCACTCCTGGTTCGTGCTCAACAAGGCGATCATGGAGTCCGAGTTCGCCCTGTCCGGCTCGGAGCAGAACCCCGACCTCACCGGCAAGGACGTCAAGCTCCTCGCCCAGCGGGTGCTGCCGAAGGCGGTCGGGCCCGTCGCGAAGTTCGCCGCCGAGTCGCCCGAGTTCCTCTGGGCCGATACCACCGACGAGCTCGCCGCGAAGATGAACGCGCTGGTGGACGCCACCCCCGGCGCGAAGGGCCACGTGGACCCTGCCGCGCTCGCCGCCGTCGTCGCCGCCCGCGACGCGCAGGTCGCGTCCGGCCTGGGCAAGGACCCGCAGGTCGTGGCCACCCGCGCCGCCCGCGACTACCGCGTGGACAAGCTCATCCGGGTCGCGAAGCCGCGCCCCCTGACGACGCCGAAGGACGGCCCGCTGCTCGCCGTCCGGCTCTCGGTGCTGACCCGCAAGACCCTCGGCGGCCTGTGGTGCGACCCGTCCGGGCGGGTCCTGCGCGCCGACGGGTCCGTGCTGGACGGGCTGTGGGCCGTCGGCGAGGCCGCCGGCTTCGGCGGGGGCGGTGTGCACGGCCACCGCGCCCTGGAGGGCACGTTCCTCGGCGGCTGCCTGCACACCGGCCGCACGACCGGCCGCGCCCTCGCCGCCGACGCCTAACGTCGCCTCGCCGATCGGCAATGACGGCCGAGGTAGTGCCTCCCGTCCTGCGGTAGTGCCCGGCGGGACCTACCGCAGGACGGGTGGCACTACCTCGCAAGACGACGGCGGGCCGCCTCGGCGAGCGCCCGCCGGATGCGGGCGATCAGGCGGTCCGGGTCGGCGAGTTCCTCCCAGGTGACCCGGAGGACGGCCCACCCCGCCTCCGTGAGCGCGTCGTGGCGACGCTTCTCGGCGAGCAGCCGCTCGCGCGGGTCGCCGTACTCACCACCGGAGTACTTCACCGCGCCGTCGAACTCGATTCCCACCTTGAGGTCCGGCCAGCCGGCGTCCACCCAGACGGTGCCACGCCAGGTCTCCACGGCGACGGCGAGGGACGGCACCTCGACACCGGCCGAGTGCAGTGTCCAGCGCAGCCGCGACTCCCCCACCGACTCCGACCTCGCGTCGGCGAGCTCCAGGATCCGCCGCGCCTGCCGCACCCCGGGCCTCCCGGCCGCCTCGGCAAGGACGGATGCGGCGACGCGACGGTCAGCCCCCGCGCGCAGACCCGAGTCGGCGACGACGAGCCCGCGCTCGCCCGGCAGCCACCGGGCGCAGTCGACCATCGTGCGCTCGAGGGTCGTGACCGGGTGCCTGCGCAACGTGGTGCCCCGCTCCCGGCGCACCTTCGGCTTCCACGCCTGGCTGACGTGGACCTCCTCGGCAAGTCGGTAGACCCCCAGCCCGTGCAGTAGCGCTGCCGACTCGTGACTGAAGCAGTAGTCGGTGTGCAGCGTCCGGGACGCTGCGACGATCCTCGCCAGGACGCGCTGCTCCCGCTGCACCGCGGGCCCTGCCTCCGCTGGCGGCGGGCCTGCGTACTGGCCGCGCCCCACCCGTACCAGCTCACCGCGCCGCCGTCGACGCTCGATCGTGGATCGCCGCGACTCGTCGTAGGTCACGACCGGCGGCAGGGCTCTCGGCCGCGGGACGGCGGTGTCCCGCGGCCTCCGGCTGTCGCGTCGTGACGGGGGCGCGTCGTCGGGCATGGCACCAGCGTGGCAGGAGGCCGGCGCCGCCGGGGACGCCCTGTGGACGACGCGACCCGGTAGTGCCTCCCGTCCCGCGGTAGTGCCCCGCGGGACCTACGGCAGGACGCATGGCACTACCGCGCGGAACGCTCGGCGGCTGGCTAGCGTGGAGGCCGTGACGTCTCCGCAGCCCACACCGCACGTGCCGATCGGACGGATACCCGTCCTGGACCTCTCCCCCGTCGTCGAGGGCGGGCGCTGGCCGGCGAAGGCCGCGGTCGGCGAGGTGGTGCCCGTCGAGGCCACGGTGTTCCGGGAGGGGCACGACGCCGTCGGGGCCACCGCCGTTCTCCTCGCCCCGGACGGCGCGGTGCACTCCACCGCCCCGATGGTCGACGTTGCGCCCGGCCTGGACCGGTTCCGCGGCTTCGTCCAGCCGGACGGGGAGGGCGACTGGTCGTACCGCGTCGAGGCGTGGTCCGACCCGTACGGCACGTGGTCCCACGACGCGGTGATCAAGTTCGACGCCGGGCAGGACGTCGACCTGGTGCTCGCGGAAGGCCGGCTGCTGTTCGAGCGCATCGTCGCTCCGGAGCTGCAGGCCGCCCGGCCCGCCGCCGACGCGGCGACCCTCGAGGCGGCGGCCCGCGAGCTCGCCGACGCCACCCGCCCCCCCGAGGCACGCCTCGCGATGGCGATGACGGCGGCCGTGAATGACGCGCTGCGCCGGAATCCCCTGCGCGACCTCGTGACCGCGAGCGCCGCGTACCCGCTGCGCGTGAGCCGGCCGCTGGCGCTCGCCGGGAGCTGGTACGAGATGTTCCCGCGCTCCGAGGGGGCGAAGCGCCGCAAGGACGGGACGTGGCGGTCCGGCACGTTCGCGACGGCGGCGCAGCGGCTGCCGGCGATCGCGGAGATGGGGTTCGACGTCGTCTACCTCACCCCCGTGCACCCGATCGGCACCACGTTCCGCAAGGGCCGCAACAACACGCTGGACCCGCAGCCGGGCGACCCGGGCAGCCCGTACGCGATCGGCTCGCCCGACGGCGGGCACGACGCGATCCACCCCGACCTGGGCACGGAGCGGGACTTCCGCGCGTTCACGGCCGCCGCCCGGAAGGAGGGCCTGGAGGTGGCGCTCGACCTGGCGCTGCAGTGCTCGCCGGACCACCCGTGGGTGACCGAGCACCCGGAGTGGTTCACGGTGCGCGCGGACGGCACCATCGCCTACGCCGAGAACCCGCCCAAGAAGTACCAGGACATCTACCCGCTGAACTTCGACCGCGACCCCGAGGGCCTGTCGGCGGAGATCCTGCGGATCGTGGAGCTGTGGATCGACCGCGGCGTCACGGCGTTCCGCGTCGACAACCCGCACACGAAGCCGCTGGACTTCTGGGAGTGGTTGCTCGCGCGGGTGCACGCCGCGCACCCCGAGGTGATCTTCCTGTCCGAGGCGTTCACCCGGCCCGCGATGATGCAGACCCTCGCGCGGATCGGCTTCCACCAGTCGTACACGTACTTCACCTGGCGCAACACCAAGGAGGAGGTCGAGGAGTACCTCCAGGAGGTCGCCGGGCCGCAGGGCTCGGTGCTGCGCCCGTCGTTCTGGCCGACGACGCACGACATCCTGCCCCCGTACCTGCAGCACGGCGGCGTGGCGGGCTTCGCGGTGCGCGCGGTCCTGGCGGCGCTCGGCAGCCCGACGTGGGGGGTCTACTCCGGCTACGAGCTGGTGGAGAACGTGCCGCGCCCGGGCGTCGAGGAGCAGATCGACAACGAGAAGTACGAGTACAAGCCCCGCGACTGGTCGCAGGCCGACGTCATCGGGATCTCGACGCTGCTGCGCCGCCTCAACGAGGTCCGGCGCGCGCACCCGGCGCTGCAGCAGCTGCGCGACCTCGCCGTGCACCCCACGACGAACGACCAGGTGGTGGCGTTCTCGCGCCGCGTGCGGGCCGAGCACCTGCCCGCGGCCGGCCGGCCGGGCGCGACGCAGGACGACGTCGTGCTGGTGGTGCTCAACCTGGACCCTTGGGCCACGCAGGAGTCCACGGTGCTGCTCGACCTCGAGGCCCTCGGCCTGACGCGGCCCGACGGCGTGGAGGACCAGCCGTTCTTCGTCGCGCACGACGAGCTGTCGGGCGCCACGTACCCGTGGGGCGCGCACCCGTACGTCCGGCTCGACCCGCGCGAGCAGGTGGCGCACGTGCTCACGGTGGGGCTGGCATGACAGGCCGGCCATGACGGGACAGCGATGACCCCGGACGTGCCGGCCACGGCCCGCGGCGCACCGGTGCCCCGCCCGATCACGCGGCAGGTGCCGGTGCAGGCGCTGCCCACGCGCGCGCAGCCGACTCCACCACCGCTGGACAAGCCGGGCCTGTCCGACGACCCGGAGTGGTACCGCACGGCCGTGTTCTACGAGGTGATCGTGCGGGCGTTCTCGGACACGGCCGGCGGGGGCACGGGCGACCTGCGGGGCGTGACGGAGCGGCTCGACTACCTGCAGTGGCTGGGCGTGGACTGCCTGTGGCTGCCGCCGTTCTACCCGTCGCCGCTGCGCGACGGCGGGTACGACGTCGCGGACTTCACGGCGATCGCGGGCCAGTACGGCACGCTCGGCGACTTCACCGAGCTGATCGAGGCGGCGCACGCCCGCGGCATCCGCGTGGTGGTGGACCTGGTGATGAACCACACCAGCGACCAGCACCCGTGGTTCCAGGCGTCGCGCTCCGACCCGCAGGGCCCGTACGGCGACTTCTACGTGTGGTCCGACGACGACACCCGCTACCCGGACGCGCGCATCATCTTCGTGGACACCGAGACGTCCAACTGGACGTTCGACCCCGAGCGCCGGCAGTACTTCTGGCACCGCTTCTTCAGCCACCAGCCGGACCTCAACTTCGAGAACCCGCGCGTGGTGGACGCGATGCTCGACGTGGCGCGGTTCTGGCTGGGCATCGGCGTGGACGGGTTCCGGCTCGACGCCGTCCCGTACCTGTTCGAGGCCGAGGGCACCAACTGCGAGAACCTGCCGGAGACGCACGCGTTCCTGCGCCGGGTGCGCCGCATGATCGACGAGGAGTACCCGGGCCGGATCATGCTGGCCGAGGCCAACCAGTGGCCGCAGGAGGTGGTGGACTACTTCGGCACGGCGGACGAGCCCGAGTGCCACATGTGCTTCCACTTCCCGGTGATGCCGCGGGTGTACTACGCGATGCGCGACCAGCGCGCCCGGCCCCTGCTGGACATCCTCGCGGACACGCCGGACGTGCCCGCCCCGGGCGGCCAGTGGTCCACGTTCCTGCGCAACCACGACGAGCTGACCCTGGAGATGGTCTCCACGGAGGAGCGCGCGGCGATGTACGGGTGGTTCGCGCCCGACCCGCGCATGCGCGCCAACATCGGCATCCGCCGGCGCCTGGCGCCGCTGCTCGACAACTCCCGCAAGGAGATCGAGCTCGCGCACGCCCTCCTGCTGAGCCTGCCCGGCAGCCCGTGCCTGTACTACGGCGACGAGATCGGCATGGGCGACAACATCTGGCTGCCGGACCGCGACGCCGTGCGCACGCCCATGCAGTGGACGCCCGACCGCAACGCCGGCTTCTCCACCGCCGACCCGGGCCAGCTGTACCTGCCGCTGGTGCAGTCCCTGGTGCACCACTACCAGCACACCAACGTGGAGGCGCAGCTCGCGCAGTCGTCGTCGCTGCTGCACTGGGTGCACGGCATGCTCGCGGTGCGGCGGCTGCACCCGGCGTTCGGCACCGGCGACCTCGGTGCCCTCGACGCGGACGACGAGGCGGTGCTCGCGTTCACGCGCGCGACGCCGGACGAGACGCTGCTGGTGGCGGCGAACCTGTCCGCGACGGCGCGGTCGGCGCGGGTGCGGCTGCCGGGGTACGCGGGGTGGTCGCTGACCGACCTCTTCGGCGGGGCGAGGTTCCCCGACGTGGCGCCCGACGGCGAGGTCACGATGACATGGGGCTCGCGCGACTTCTACTGGCTGCTCCTCACGCCGCCGGCCGGGTCGGCCCCGGGGGGCGAGCGGGCATGACCGCCGTGCGGCCGGCCGCGGACGTCCCCGACCCGAGCGTCGGGGACCTGCTCGCGGCCTGGCTGCCCGGCCGCCGCTGGTTCCCCGCGGGCGGCGCGAGCGGCGCCGGCGTGCAGGTGGAGCCCTGGCTCGCGGTGACCTTCGACGACGAGCACGTCGTCGTCGTGCTCACCCGGCTGCGCGGCGCCGGGGTGCCGGGCGGCGCCGCGGTGGCGCAGGTGCCGCTGGTGCTCACCGACCCGGCCGACCGGGGGCCCGGGTTCATCGCGGAGGTGCACACCGCCGCAGGGCCGGTCGCGGTGCACGACGGCGGGGCCCACCCCGCGGGGTGGCTCGCGCTGCTGCGCGCGACCGGCGCCGGCGACGGGGTGCCCGACGCCGACCTGGTGGCCGGCGGGCACGTCGTCGCCGGGGAGCAGTCGAACACCAGCGTGGTGCTGCCGGGCGTGCCGTCCCCCGGGTCCTCGGGCGGGATGCTCAAGATCCTGCGGACCGTGACCCCGGGCCCGCACCCCGACGTCGTCGTGCCGCGCGCCCTCACGCGCGCCGGGTGGGACGGGGTGCCGCGGTTCCTCGGCGCCCTGCAGGTGCCCACCGGGCCGGGGGTGACCACGGCCCTGGCCGTGCTCAGCGAGCTGGTGCCCCAGGCCCAGGACGGGTTCGAGCTGGCCTGCGAGCACGCCGGGCGGGGCGAGTCGTTCGCGCACCTCGCGGCGGACCTCGGGCGCACCGTGGCGGAGCTGCACGTGGTGCTGCGCCAGGCCATGCCGCCGGGACCGCTGCTCGACCCGGAGGCGTTCGTGGGCGGCCTGCGCCGGAGGGCGGCGCTCGCCGCGGCCGAGGCGCCGTCCCTGGCCGCGCGCGAGACGGAGATCGACGCCCTCCTCGACGACCTGCAGGGCCGCCTGCCCCGGCTGCGCCTGCAGACCGTGCACGGTGACCTGCACCTGGGCCAGGCCCTGCACGGCGCCACCGGCTGGAAGCTGCTCGACTTCGAGGGCGAGCCGCAGCGCCCCGCCGCGGAGCGCTCCGCGCCGGACCTCCCCCTGCGCGACGTCGCGGGCATGGTCCGGTCGTTCGCGTACGCGGCGGCGGTGGGCGGGGCGCCCGACCCGTACTGGGAGGCGGAGGCCGTGCACGCCTTCGTCGCCCGCTACCGCCAGTCCGCCGACGCGTCGGCGGCGGTGAGCGGCCTGGCCTCCCGCCGCTCCCCGGACCTCGACCCGCCCACGGCCGACGCCGTCCTCGCCGCCCTCGTGCTCGACAAGGCGCTCTACGAGGTCGTCTACGAGACCCGGCAGCGGCCCGCGTGGGCGCACATCCCGCTGTCGGCCGTGGACCGCGCGCTCAGCCGGCCGCGCTGACGGCGGTCACCCGCAGCAGCACCGCCCGGTCCGGGTCGAGCACGGGCATCGCCAGCCCGACGTCGGCCAGCACCGCGCCGGGCAGCGTGACCCCGCCGGCGTCGACCCAGGGCAGCGTGGTGCCCCAGCGTGCGGCGACGCCGTCGAGCGTGCGCGCCGGCCCGTCCAGCCGCACCCGGTAGGTGCGCCGCCTGTCGAGGCCGGGCAGGGGCACCGCGCCGGGCGGCCACGTGTCCGAGGTGGCCGTGCATACCCAGGCGAACAGCGCGTCGTCCGCGCCGGGCGCGACGACGCCGTGCAGCCGGTAGGCGGGGTCGGGGTGCTCGGCGTGCACCGCGGCGCCGCCGTGCAGCAGGCCGCGCACCTCCGTGAAGTACGCCGCCCAGGCGGCGACGCGGGCCCGGTCCTCCGGCGCCGCTTCGGTGAGGTCCCACTCGATGCCGAGGTGCCCGAACAGGGCCGTCGCCGCGCGGAAGTCGAGCGGCACGGCCCGGCCCGACGTCGGCGCGACGGGGGCGCTGACGTGCGCGCCGAGCATCTCCGGCGGCACCAGCAGGCCGGTCCAGCGCTGGATCTGCTGCCGCTCGTGCGCGTCGGTCGAGTCCGAGGCCCACACGCGGTCGGTGCGCTCCAGGATCCCCAGGTCCACGCGCGCCCCGCCGGACGCGCAGGTCTCGATCTCCAGGCCCGGGTGGCGGGCACGCAGCTCGTCGAGCAGCCGGTAGAGGGCCAGGGTCTGCCGGTGCGCGGCCGCGCGGCCCGACGGCGCGTGCCCCGCGCCGACGAGCTCCCGGTTGTGGTCCCACTTGAGGGAGGCGATCGGGTACTCCTCGAGCAGGGCGTCGAGCTGGTCCCGCACGTGCGCGTACGCGCCCGGGTGGGCCAGGTCGAGCACCTGCTGGCGCCGCGCGGGGCCCAGCGGGCGCCCGCCCGCGCCGGTGAGCAGCCACTCCGGGTGGGCCCGCGCCAGGTCGGAGTCCGGGTTGACCATCTCGGGCTCCACCCACAGCCCGACGTCCATCCCGAGCGCGCGCACGCGGTCCACCAGCGGCCACAGCCCGTCGGGCCAGACGTCGGGCGAGACCACCCAGTCGCCCAGGCCGGCGCCGTCGTCGCGCCGCGCGCCGAACCACCCGTCGTCGAGCACGAACCGCTCGGCGCCCGCCGCGGCGGCCGCCTCGGCCAGCGCGGTGAGCCGCCCCAGGTCGTGGTCGAACGTCACCGCCTCCCACGTGTTCACGACGACCGGTCGCGGCGCGCGGGGGTGCTGGGGACGCGCGCGTAGCCAGTCGTGCACGCGGGCGCGCACGCCGTCGAGCCCGACGCCGTGCACCGCGTACGTCCACGGCGAGACGTACTCCTCGCCGGCGCCGAGGCGCACCTCGCCCGGCAGCAGTGCCTCCCCCGCGGCGAGCAGGGCGACGCCGTGGGGCGAGCGCTCGGCGACCATGCGCTGGTTGCCCGACCAGCCGACGTGCACGGCCCACACCTCGCCGTGCCGGTCGCCGAACCCGGGCTCCCCCGCGCAGAGCAGGAAGCCGCTGTCGAACCCGGGCCGGCCGCGCAGGCTGCCGCGCTCGTGCCGCCCGTGCACGAACGGCAGCCGCTGCGGCGACCGCTCGCGCAGCTGGTGGCCGGTGACGTCCAGCAGCTCCACGGCGCGCGCCGGCACCGGCAGCGCCGGCAGCACGCCGGCGAGGTCGTAGGGCGCGGTCGGGTCGACGGTCGGGTCGCCGGTCGGTCCCGACGTCGAGCGCACCGCGGCGCGCAGCCGGACCAGGCCGGAGCGCGCCTGCTCGACCTCGAGGCGCAGGGCCAGACCGGCGTCCTCGTCGGCCGCCGTCACGACGACACCAGAGGCCCACGGCGCGGGCAGCTCCACGGTCTCGACGCCCGTCACGACGAACCGCGGCGCCGGGGCGGCCCCCGCCCGGTGGCCGGTGACGCCCTGCAGCCCCGGCCAGCCGGCGGACGCCTCGGGCAGCAGGGACACCGGCATCGGTCCGTCGACGGGGTACCCGAACGGCTGCGGCGCGGCGGCGAGCGCCAGCGCCGCCAGCGCGTCGTCGTCGAGGTCGCCGAGGTCGGCGCCCCAGTGCACGACGGCCGGCAGCCGCCCGCCGGCGAGGCGCAGCACGAGGCTCACCCCGCCGGCGCGCAGGTGCACGTGCCGGGCGGCGTCCGTCACCGGTCGGCGACGAGCTGGTTGAGCGACCGCAGCACGTGCGGCGCCACAAGCGCGTCGGGGTCGACGTCCGCGCCGTCGGGCACGGTCACGCGCAGGGTGACGCTCTCCCCCGGCAGCAGGGTGACGAGCATGTCGTCCACCCGGGCGTCGGGGTGCGCCTTGTCCGCGAGGAGGGTGAGGTCGCGCACCAGGTTCTGCGCGGTGACCCGCACCAGGAACCCGCCCGGGACGGCGTCCACCGCGGTCTGCAGGCGGGGCGCGGCGAGCGCGGAGTCGCGCGGCTCGGCGGCGAACCACAGGTCCCGGGCATCGCCGACGGTCGCGACGAGCACCTCGGACCCCGCGCCGTCGGCGCCGGCACCGTCAGAGACCGATGCGAGCGCCGAGGGCACCGGCACGGTGACCGCGGCCCGGGGCCCGACCTCGACGACCTGCTCGGACGCGGCCACCTCGGCCCCGTCGAAGCCCACCCGGCGCCACCGCAGCGTGCCGGCCCAGGCCTCGTCGGTGTCGTTGACGAGCACCGCCGCCAGGGTGTCGGTGCCGTCCCCGGCCGGCTCGCCGCCCGCGGCGGAGCGCGGCTGGATCGTCACGAGCCGGTCGGCGTGCGCGCGGGCGAGGGCGTGCAGCAGCGGCTTGGGGCGGCCGTCGCCGTCCACGGCGGCCCACGACGTCACCGGCCAGCAGTCGTTGAGCTGCCACATCACCGACCCCATGCAGCGGGGGCTCCACGAGCGCAGGTGCTCCACCGCGACGCGGACGGCGGTGGCCTGGTTCCAGGACATCGCCCAGTGCCAGTCGTCCATGTCGTCCGGCAGCGGCACGTGGGCCACCAGGCCGTCGGTGAGCTTGTCGTTGCCGCTCGCCGCCTTCTGGTGCACCTGCATGCCCGGCGACTCGGGCGTCAGCGGGTCGTCGCTCACCGAGCGCACGAGCGTGGACCAGGTGGGCGGGCCCTGCCAGCCGAACTCCGCCATGAACCTCGGCACGACGTCCCGGTAGTGCGGCCAGTCCTCCCGGTTCCACAGCTCCCAGGAGTGCATGGACCCGTGCCGCGGGTCGTTGGGGAACAGGTCGGGCTTGATCGGCAGGTCGCCGGACCAGGGGCTCGACGGCGTGTACGGGCGGGTGCCGTCGAGCTCGGCGACGACGGCCGGCAGCAGGTTCTCGTAGTAGTCGAGCCCCCAGGTGCGGCCGTCGAGGCGCTTGATCCAGCCCCAGGTGCCGTGGCCCCAGATGTTCTCGTTGCTGCCGTTCCACAGCACGAGGCTCGGGTGGGGCGCCAGCCGGGCGACGTTGTCGCGGGCCTCCGCCTCCACCTCCGCCCGCAGCGGCTCCTCCTCCGCGTACGCGGCGCAGGCGAACGCGAAGTCCTGCCACACGAGCACGCCGCGCTCGTCGCACTCGGCGTAGAAGTCGTCGGCCTCGTAGACCCCGCCGCCCCACACGCGCAGCAGGTTGATGCCGGCCAGCTCCGCCTGGTCGAGGCGCGCGGCGTAGCGGGCGCGGGTGACGCGCGGCAGGAACTCGTCGTCGGGGATCCAGTTGGCGCCCTTGACCCACACGGGCCGGTCGTTGACCACGATCGTGAACGACGTGCCGTCGGCGTCCGGCTCCACCGCGAGCCGCGCGGTGCGGAAGCCGGTGCGCGTCGCCCAGCGGTCGAGGGCGTCGTCGGGCGCCGGGGCGGCGCCGTCCGTGTCGGCAGCCGTGAGAGTCGCCGCGACGTCGTGCAGCGGCTGGTCGCCGTACCCGCGCGGCCACCAGAGGGCGGCGTCCGGCACCTCGAGGCGCACGAGGGCGGCGTCCTCCCCCGCGGCCAGGTGCGCGGTGCCGGCGACGTCTGCGCCGTGCCCGGTCACGCGGACGGCGACGTCGAGCGGGCCGGCGTCCCGCGCCCCCGCGCGCTCCACGCGGACGTGCACGTCGAGCAGGCCGACGCCGCGGGCGACGTCGGCGGTCGCCAGCGGGCGGACCTCGGCGAGGCGGGCCGTGCTCCACGACTCGAGCCGCGCGGGCCGCCAGACGCCGACCGTCGCGGCGTCGATGCCCCAGTCCCAGCCGAAGTTGTACGCGGCCTTGCGCAGCGCGTTGAACGGGTGGTGGTTCACCTGCGGGCGGTACCCGAGGGACAGGCTGCGGGCGTCGGCCTCGCGCACGGGCGACGCGAACCGCACCGTCAGCTCGTTGGCGCCCGGGCGGAGCAGCGCCGAGACGTCGAACCGGTAGCGGCGGTGCTGGTTCGCGGTGCGGCCCACCTCGGCGCCGTTGAGCGTGATCGTGGCGACCGTGTCGAGGCCGTCGAGGACCAGGTCCTGCCGGTCGCGGCCGTCGGGCTCCCACGCGACGGTGGTGCGGTACTCCCAGTCGCACGCCGAGACCCACTTCAGCAGCGCCTCGTGGTCGTCGAGGTACGGGTCGGGGATGAGGCCCGCGGCGAGCAGGTCGGTGTGCACGGTTCCGGGCACGGTGGCGGGGACGCCGCGCGGGTCGTGCAGGACGGCGGCGAGGTCGTCGGGGACGGGGCCCGCGACGGCGCGGACGGTCCAGCCGTCGTGCAGCTCGCGCGAGACGGCGGTGGTGCGGGACATGCGGTTCCTCCGGAGGATGTCGGGGGTCACGAGACGGGGATGACGGCGCGGCGGGGCGACGGGAGCAGCGGCGAGGGGGTCGGTGGCGGCGGAAGCGGTGGCGGCGACCCGGTCAGCCGGCCGCGACGCGCAGGCCGCCGGTGCGGGCCACGAGTTCGCCCTGCAGGACGAGGGCGGCCGCGCCGATCGCGGCGGCCTCCGCCGCGGCGGACGAGATGACCACCTGGACGCCGTGGTCCTGCGGCGCGAACGACGACGCGGCCAGGCGCTCCTGGACGGCGGGCAGGTAGAGCGACCCGGCGAGCGCCATCGCCGGGCCCGTGAGGACGAGGCGGTCGACGTCGAGCACGCGCGCGAGGGTCTGCGCGGCGATCGCGACGTAGCGGGCCGAGCGGTGCAGCAGGTTGGCGGCGACGGGGTCGCCCGCGAGCGCCGCGCGGGCGAGGGCCGCGAAGCGCACCGACACGGGCCGGTCCGCGCCGCCGAGGTCGAAGCCGGCCGCCTCGGCCGCCGCGACCACGACCCGTGGGCCGCCCAGGGCCTCCACGCAGCCGCGCGACCCGCACCAGCACTCCGGCCCGTCGGCCTCCACGCACACGTGCCCGATCTCGCCCGCGTTGGAGCTCACGCCGCGCAGCGGGACGCCGTCGAGCACGGCGCCGGAGCCGATCCCGGTGGCGAGGTACAGCGCCGCGAACGCCGTGCTGCCCCCCGCCCCGCCGGTCCAGTGCTCGCCCACGGCCGCGGCCGTCGCGTCGTTGTCGAGGACGACGGGCAGCCCCGTCGCCTCCCCGAGCCGCGGGCCGAGGGGGAAGTCCGCCCAGCCGCCCGCGGCCGGCCCGGTCAGGACCATTCGCGAGCCGGTCGCGAGCGGGCCCGGCGAGACGACGCCGAGGCCGAGCACGTTCTCCCAGCGGGCGCCGGCGCTGTCGACCAGGCCGCGCACCGTCTCGGCCATGCCCCGCACCACGTCGTCCGGGTCCCCGGTCACCGAGGTGCGGCGCAGCCGCGCCACCACCGCGCCGTCGAGGTTCACCAGGGCGTACGTGACGTCCGTGCCGTCCAGGTGCACCCCCACGGCGTGCCGGCTCGTGGGCACCAGCTCCAGCAGCACGCGCCGCTTGCCGCCGGTGGACTCCCCGAGCCCCGACTCCTGCACCAGCCCGTCCTCGATGAGCCGGCGCACCGTGGTCGACACGGTGGCCCCGGTCAGGCCCGTGGCGGCCGTGATCTCGACGCGGCTGATCGTCCCCGCGGCGCGGATCGCGTCGAGCACGGCCGAGCGGCTCGACGGCCCCGCCGCCGGCCCGGCACCACCGAGCACCTCTGTCATGGTCAACCTCCCGGCTCAGGGTGTCACGACACGGGCGCCGCGCGCCCGCCTGCGGCGCGCGGCGCCCGGTCACGACAGCTCCGCGAGGCGCCGGTCGGGGTCCGGCGACGCCGCGCGCAGCGTCTTGGTGTAGTCGTGCTGCGGGCGCAGGATGACGTCGTCGGCCGGCCCGCCCTCCACGATCCGGCCCTGGTGCATCACCAGGATCTCGTCGGAGAAGTGCCGGGCGGTGGCCAGGTCGTGCGTGATGTACAGGACGCCGAGGTCGTCCTCCTCCTGCAGCGACGCGAGCAGGTTGAGCACGCCGAGCCGGATGGACACGTCGAGCATGGAGACGGGTTCGTCGGCCACGAGGATGCCGGGCTCGGGCGCGAGTGCTCGGGCGATGGCGACCCGCTGCCGCTGCCCGCCGGACAGCTCGTGCGGGCGGCGCTGGGCGTACGCCTCGGCGGGGTCCAGGCGCACGCGCCGCAGCAGCCCCAGTACCCGCTCCCGCACCTCGGCGTCGCCGAGGCGCGGGTGGTGCAGGCGCACCGGCCGCTCCAGGTGGTGGCCGATCGAGTGGTACGGGTTGAGGGAGCCGAAGGGGTCCTGGAACACCATCTGCACCCGGCTGCGGTAGGCCACCTCGGCCCGCCGCCCCCGCCGCACGCGGGCGCCGTCCACGAGGATCTCTCCCGTGGTGGGGCGCTCCAGGTGCATGAGCATCTTTGCGACCGTCGACTTGCCGGACCCGGACTGGCCCACCAGGGCGGTGGTCCGGCCGGGCTCGAGCCGGAAGGACACCCCGTCCACGGCCCGCAGCACGGTGGACCGGAAGCCGGCGCGCAGCCGGTACTCCTTGACGACGTCGCGCACCTCGAGCGTGGTCATACCGTCTCCTCCTCGACGTCGGCGGCCGGGCGCACCGCCCGCGACCCGTGCCGCACGAACCCGCCGCGCTCCCCGGTGAGGCTGGGGAACGACGACAGCAGCGTGCGCGTGTACTCGTGCTGGGGGCTGGTGTAGAGCGTGAGCGCGTCGGCCAGCTCCACCACCCGGCCCTCGCGCATCACCGCGATCCGGTCGCTGATCTCCAGCAGCAGCGGCAGGTCGTGGGTGATGAACATGACCGCGAAGCCGAGCTCGTCGCGCAGGCGGGAGATCTCCTGCAGGATCTCGCGCTGGACGACGACGTCGAGCGCCGTCGTCGGCTCGTCCATGATCATGACCTGCGGGTCGAGCGCCATCGCCATCGCGATCATCACGCGCTGCCGCATGCCGCCGGACAGCTCGTGCGGGTACGCGGTGAGCCGGTTGCGGTCCACCCCGACCCGCTCGAGCAGCTCGCCGCACAGGGTGCGGCGCTGCGCCTTCGACATGTCGGGCCGGTGCGTGGACAGCACGTCGTCGAGCTGGTCGCGGACCTTCTTCACGGGGTTGAGCGAGTTCATCGCCCCCTGGAAGACCATCGAGATCTTCGACCAGCGGAACTGCCGCAGCTCCTCGCCGTCCATCCGCATGACGTCCAGGGCGTACCCCTCGCGGGAGTGGAACTCGACCGACCCGGACGTCACCTCGGCCGGCGGCTTGAGCAGCCGGGTCACCCCGTAGGCGAGCGTCGACTTGCCGCAGCCGGACTCGCCGGCCAGCCCCAGGACCTCGCCGCGGCCCAGCTCCAGGCTGACGTCGCGCACGGCGTGCACGGGCGTCGCGGTCTGGTACGTGATGCTGAGGTCCCGGATGGACAGCACCGGCGGGCGACCGGTGCCCGTCGGTGCCGGGCTCGTCTGCGTCGCCGCGCTCATGCGGCCACCTCCGTCGGGTCGGTCGCCACGGCGGCGGTGCGCGCGCTGCGGCGCCACCCCTTGCGCTCGGAGCGCGTCTGGCTGCGCAGTTTCGGGTTGATGATCTCGTCGATGGAGTAGTTGACCAGCGACAGCGCGGCGCCGAAGACGGCGATCGCCAGGCCCGGCGGCACGAACCACCACCAGGCGCCGAGGCGCAGGGCCAGGCCGTTCTGCGCGTAGTAGAGCATCGTGCCCCAGGTGAACGACCCGGTGGCCCCGAGCCCGAGGAACGACAGGCCGGCCTCGCCGAGGATGGCGAAGATGACCGCCATGACCACCTGCGACGCGAGCAGCGGGATGAGGTTCGGCAGGATCTCGACGACGAGCACGCGCCACGGCCGCTCCCCCGCCACGCGGGCGGCGAGCACGTAGTCCCGGCCGCGGACGCTGAGGGTGAAGCCGCGCAGCACGCGCGCCGACCCGGCCCAGCCGGTGATCGCCAGCACGAACGCCACGAGCAGGATGCTCTTGTCCGGCACGTAGCTGGAGATGACGATCACCAGCGGCAGGCCGGGGATCACCAGCATGACGTTCGAGAGCAGGGAGAACGCCTCGTCGGTGAGGCCGCCGGCGTACGCGCCGACGACGCCGAAGAAGGCCGAGAGCACCAGGGTGAGCACTCCCACGATCGCGCCGATGAGCAGCGACCCGCGGGTCGCGTAGGCGAGCTGGGCGAGCACGTCCTGGCCGGTCTGGGTGGTGCCGAGCAGGTGGTCGGCGGACGGCGGCGTCATGCCGATGCTGTTCACCGCCGACGGGTCCTGCACGACCAGCGGGCCGAGCAGCCCGAAGAGCACGAACGCGGCCACGAGGCCCGACCCGACGACGAGCTTGGGGGTGAGCGGGGGCAGCGGGATGCGGCGCCCGCCGCCGGGGGGCGGCGCCCCGGCCGCCGTGTCGACGCCCGCGGCGTCGACGATCTCGGAGGAGGTGATCGACATCGATCCGTCCTTTCTCAGCCGCGCGCGCGGGTTCGGGGGTCGATCACCGAGTACAGGAGATCGACCAGGAGGTTGGCGCCCAGCACGGAGAGCGTGATGACGAGGAAGATCCCCTGCATCAGGGCGTAGTCGCTGCTGTTCACCGCGGAGAGCAGGGCCGACCCGATGCCCGGGTAGCTGAACACCGCCTCGGTGACGATGGAGCCGGCGACGACGAAGCCGAGCGAGATCGCGAAGCCCGCGATCGACGGCAGGACGGCGTTGCGGGCCGCGTAGGTGCGCATGATCCGCCCGCGCCGCAGCCCCTTGGCCTCCGCGGTGACGATGAAGTCCTCGGACAGCGTGGACACCATCATGTTGCGCATCCCCAGCATCCAGCCGCCGATCGACGACACGACGATGGTCACCGCCGGCAGCGCGCCGTAGTAGAGCACCGACCCGATGAAGGCCGCGTTCCAGCCCGGCGACGTCGTGTACACGTCGTAGCCGCCGTTGAGCGGGAACACCTGCCACACCGACCCGAAGAGGTACAGCAGCACCAGCGCCAGCCAGAAGTACGGCACGGACTGGAACATCGTGGTGACGGGGATGAGGTTGTCCAGCCACGAGCCCCGCCGCCAGCCGGCGAGCGTGCCCAGCCCGATGCCGAGCACGAAAGAGATCACCGTGGACAGCCCGATCAGTCCCACCGTCCACGGCAGGGTCTGGGAGATCACCTGCGTCACCGGCGCCGGGAAGTACGAGACCGAGACGCCCAGGTCGCCGTGGGCGAGCTGGCGCAGGTAGTCCACGTACTGCTGCCACAGCGGCGACGACGTGTCGGCGCCGAGGAGGAGCTCGATGGCGTGCCGGGTGGCCGGGGTGACCTGGCCCTTCTGGGCCAGCTTGGACACCAGCTGGTCCACCGGGTTGCCCGGCATGAGCCGTGGGATCAGGAAGTTCAGGGTCAGGGCCGCCCACAGGGCGACGACGTAGAACCCGAGCTTGCGTGCGACGAACGTCATGTCGTTGACCTCGCGGTCTTCCTCCTCGGCGCCTGCGCGTCAGCCGGCCGGCTGGATGGTCTTCAGGACGATGCCGTTGTCCCAGGCCTTCCAGGACGCGGCGAACGCGTACTTGTCGTCGTTGTCCGGCCAGCCGGTCACCCGGGTGTTGTTGAACTCCGTCAGCGTGGAGTTGATATAGATCGGGACGTACGGGAGGTCCTTGACGATCTCGTCCTGGACGATCGCGTACTGCGCCTTCTGCTCCGCCGGGTCGGAGGTCTGCGACGCGGCCTTGATCGCGGCGTCGACCTTCGCGTTCTTGTAGCGGGCGTAGTTGCCGCCCGACGCCATCTCGCCGACCTTCGCGGTGTTCACCGACGAGTACTTCGGGTTGTAGGTGAAGTACGGGTTGTCGGACGCGCCCAGCCCGATCGAGTCGAGCGAGAGCTGGTAGGTGCCCTTGAGCTGGTTGTCGTTCCACTCGTTCCAGGCGAGCTGCGACGGCTCGAGCTCGATGCCGACAGCGGCGAGCTGCTGCTTCATCGTGTCGTTCAGGGAGATGTAGTCCGACCAGCCGGTGACGGTCTGGATCGTCATCTTCAGGCGCTCGCCGTCCTTGGCGCGCACGCCGTCGTCGCCCTTGACCCAGCCCGCGTCGTCGAGGATCTGGTTCGCCTTGTCGACGTCGGCGCCGGTCGGCGTCTCGAGGTTTCCGGGGTCCGCGACCCAGTCCTGGTCGCGCTCCGGCAGCAGCAGGGTGGGCGATCCGGTCGCGGCGAAGCCGCCGCCTGCGAGCTTGTTGAGCTGGTCGCGGTCGAGCGCCCAGTACATGGCCTGGCGCACGGCCGGGTCCGTCTGCGGGCCCTTGCAGCCGAGGCCGGCGTCGGAGCAGGTGAAGATCGACGTCGTCATCGCAGGGGTGTTGACGTACGAGATCTCCTGGTTGTCCTTGAGCATCTGGTCGAGGCCCGGCAGGAACGAGCTCATCCAGTCGACCTTGCCCGCGAGCAGCGCGGCGGACGCGGCGTCGGCCGTGTCGAGGGAGATGTACCGGACCTCCTGGACGGAAGGCTTGCCCTTCTCCCAGTACGTGTCGTTCTTCTCCAGCAGGTAGCTCTGCGGGGTGAAGTCCTTGAGCGTGTAGGCGCCGGTGCCCACGGGGTCCGGGTTGATCGTGGTGATCGGGTCGTCGATCTTCGACCAGACGTGCTCGGGCACGATGGCCTGGTTGCCCAGGACCTGCGCCTCCTGCATGAACGAGTTCTTCTCGGGGAACGTCAGGACGACGTGCGTGTCGTCGGTCGCCTTCGCGGAGGCGGACAGCCCGGACGTGTTGAGCTCGGGGGTCTTCTGGATGAGGTTGAACGTGAAGGCCACGTCCTTGGCGGTGAACGGCTCGCCGTCGGACCACTGCACGCCGTCGCGCGTGGTGACGCTGAGCTCCGTGCCGTTGTCGTTCCAGGAGAACTCGGTGCCGAGCAGCGGGGTCGGGTCGGACGTCTGGGCCAGGTTGTACCAGAACAGCGGCTCGTAGATGACGCCGAGCGTCGGCTGCAGGGCGGTGGGCGAGAACGGGTTCCAGTTCTCGTTGATGGTGCCGGTCGAGCCGTTGAACACGGTGATCGACGCGTCCTTGCCGCCACCCGCGGGCGTGGCGCCGCCGCCGCCGGTGCCGCCGCCGGAGCAGGCGGCCAGGGCGAGCAGTGCGGCGGAGGCCGCGGCGATCCCGGTGAGCACCCGGCGACGGGCACGGCGTCGTGTCATGTCGGTCATCAGGAGTCCTTCTGTCGGTCGCCGTCGTCGGCGACACCTGTGCCGCTCCTCGAGCCCGCACCCCCATCGGTGCGGCGAGCCTGCGAGCCGGCAGGGACTTTTGTAGCGGACCGAAGAAAGTTCCCGCAAGAGGTGGTCCGCGATTCAGGACGCCGATCGGGGCAGATCCGCGCATTCCCGGGAAAAGACCGGCGCAACCGCCTCGACACCTCCCGGGCCGCCTCCGACCCCGAGCGCCTCCTTTGTTCGCGCTGCGAAGTAGCGGCCCTCGCCATGGTCACGGGTAGCGTGTGGCCGTGCAGCGCTCCCCGTCCCCCGACGTCGTCGGCCTGGTCCTCGCCCGTCCGGCCCGGCTCCTCGCCATCGAGCCGTTCTTCATGGAGCTCGTCGCGGGGATCGAGGAGGTCCTCACCGCCGACGACATGTCGCTGCTGCTGCACGTGGTGCAGGACCTCGACGCCGAGCTCGCCACCTACGAGCGGTGGACCCGCAACGGCACCGTGGGCGCCGTCGTCGTGACCAACGTGCGCACCGACGACCCGCGCCCCGACGCCCTGCGGGAGCTCGGCCTGCCCTACGTCGTCGCCGGCGGGCCGCGGCCGTCCGGCGACGCCCCGCACGTGTGGATCGACAACGCCCGGCCCGCGCGCGACGCGGTCGGCTACCTCGCCGAGCTCGGCCACACGGTGGTCGCCCGCGTCACCGGGCCCGCCGTGTTCGCGCACACGCGCACCCGCACGGACGCGTTCCTCGAGCGCTGCCGCACCGCCGGCGTCGTCCCCCACGTCGTGGAGGGCGAATACACGGAGGAGTCCGGCGCGCGCGCCACCGGTGAGCTGCTCGGCCTCGACCCGCGGCCCACGGCCGTCGTCTACGACAACGACGTCATGGCCATCGGCGGGCTGGAGCACGCCCGGTCCACGGGCCTGCGGGTGCCCGACGACCTGTCGATCGTCGCGTGGGACGACTCGGCCCTGTGCCGGCTGTCCTCCCCGCCGCTGTCCGCGATGCACCACGACGTGCACGGCATGGGGCGCCTCATCGGCGAGGCCCTGCTCGACGCCGTGCAGGGCCTCGCCCCGACCACCCGCACGGCCCCGTTCCCGCGGCTCCTGGTGCGCGGGTCGACGGCGGCGCCGCCCGTCGCCGAGAGCGCCGCGGCCGGGGACGCGCCCACGTCGTAGGCGCGGGGCCGACCAGGAGCGGGGCGGACCGGGAGCGGACGTGGAACAGTGAGGCCATGACCGGGTCCGCCGCCGCCCCCGCACCGCCCCCCGTCGACCCCGAGGTGCTGACCGCCCTCGCGCAGGGCACCCTGCACGACCCGCACGCCGTGCTCGGCCCGCACCTCCTGGACGCCCCGCCGGCCGTCGCGGGCGCCGCCGACGCCCCCGGCGCGTGGGCCGTCGTGCGCGCGCTGCGCCCCCTGGCGGACGAGGTCGTGGTGGTGGTCGGCGACGTCGAGCACCCCGCGCGGCACGTCGCCGCGGGCGTGTGGGAGGCCGTCGTCCCGGCGGGCGCCGACCCGGACGGCGGGCGGCACGCCCCGGACTACCGGGTACGCACCCGGTACGACGACGACGTGCAGACCGTCGACGACCCGTACCGCTTCCTGCCCACGCTCGGCGAGGTGGACCTGCACCTCATCGCCGAGGGGCGCCACGAGGAGCTGTGGCGGGTGCTCGGCGCCAACCGGCACCGCTACCCGAGCGCGCTGGGCGACGTCGAGGGCACCGCGTTCGCCGTCTGGGCCCCGAACGCGCGCGGCGTGCGGCTGGTCGGCGACCACAACCGGTGGACCACCGTGCACCCGATGCGGTCGCTCGGCTCGAGCGGCGTGTGGGAGCTCTTCGTGCCCGGCGTCGGCGCGGGCACGCGGTACAAGTACGAGGTGCTGGGCGCCGACCGGGTCTGGCGGGCCAAGGCCGACCCCCTCGCCAAGGGCACCGAGGTGCCCCCCGCGACGGCGTCCGTCGTCGTCGACTCCGTGTACGAGTGGGGCGACGGCGCGTGGCTGGCGCGGCGCGCGTCGGGCGACCCGCACTCCGGCCCGGTGAGCGCCTACGAGGTGCACCTGGGCTCGTGGCGGCCCGGGCTGGGCTACCGCGAGCTCGCCGAGGAGCTCACCGCCTACGTGGTCGAGCAGGGCTTCACGCACGTCGAGCTGCTGCCCGTGGCGGAGCACCCGTTCGGCGGGTCGTGGGGCTACCAGGTGACGGGCTACTACGCGCCGACGGCGCGGTTCGGGCACCCGGACGACTTCCGGTACCTCGTGGACCGGCTGCACCAGGCGGGCGTCGGCGTCATCCTCGACTGGGTGCCCGGCCACTTCCCCCGCGACGAGTTCGCCCTCGCCCGGTTCGACGGCGCCCCCCTGTACGAGCACCCGGACCCGCGCCGCGGCGAGCAGCCCGACTGGGGCACGTACGTCTTCGACTTCGGGCGACGCGAGGTGCGCAACTTCCTCGTCGCCAACGCGACCTACTGGTTCGAGGAGTTCCACGCCGACGGCCTGCGCGTCGACGCCGTCGCGTCGATGCTCTACCTCGACTACTCGCGCCAGCCCGGCGAGTGGGTGCCGAACGTCCATGGCGGGCGGGAGAACCTCGAGGCGATCGCGTTCCTGCAGGAGGCGAACGCCACGGCCTACCGCCGCTCCCCCGGGGTCATGATGATCGCCGAGGAGTCCACCGCGTTCCCCGGCGTCACGCGCCCCACCGACGCGGGCGGCCTCGGCTTCGGGCTCAAGTGGAACATGGGCTGGATGAACGACGGGCTGCGCTACGTGGCGCACGACCCGATGTACCGGCGCTACCACCACCACGAGCTCACGTTCTCGCTGGTCTACGCGTTCTCCGAGCAGTACGTGCTGCCGGTCAGCCACGACGAGGTGGTGCACGGCAAGGGCTCGCTGCTGCGCCGCATGCCGGGCGACCGGTGGAAGCAGCTCGCGGGCGTGCGCGCCTTCCTCGCCTACCAGTGGACGCACCCCGGCAAGCAGCTGCTCTTCATGGGCCAGGAGTTCGCCCAGGACGCCGAGTGGGACGAGGGGTCCGGCCTCGACTGGTGGCTCCTCGAGACCCCCGGCCACGCCGGCGTGCAGCGCCTGGTGCGCGACCTCAACGCCCTCTACCGCGCCACGCCCGCCCTGTGGGAGCGCGACTTCGACGCCGCCGGGTTCGAGTGGCTCGACGCCGACGACGCCGACCACGACACCCTCTCGTGGGTGCGCCGCGACGCCGCCGGCGAGCCCGTGGTCGTGGTCGTGAACTTCGCCGGCGTGCCGCACGAGGGCTACCGTCTCGCCCTGCCCGACGGCGGCGCGTGGGACGAGGTGCTCAACACCGACGCCGAGGTCTACGGCGGCTCCGGCGTCGGCAACCTCGGCCGGGTGCACGCGCAGGACGTCCCCTGGAAGGGCCGCCGCCACTCCGTCACCCTGCGCGTGCCGCCCCTGGGCGCGCTGGTCCTCCGGCCCAGCGTCAGTACAGGCTGATCGCCAGGCGCTGGCGGGCCTTGACCACGCGCGGGTCGGTGGGGCCGACGATCTCGAAGTACTCCACCAGGCGCACGCGGAGCTTCTCCTTGGCGTCCGGGTCGGCACCGGGCAGCTGCTCCAGCAGGCGCGCGAGGGCGTCCTCCACCTTGCCGCCGAGCATGTCCATGTCCGCGACCCCGAGCTGGGCGTCGACGTCGCCGGGGGCGTCCGCGGCGGCGGTGCGGGCGGCCTGCAGGTCCACGCCGCGGGTGCGCTGCAGCAGCCGCACCTGCGCGAGCCCGGCCACGGCCAGGGCGTCCTTCGGGTCCTGCTTGATCGCCTTCTCGTACGCGGCGACCGCGGTGTCCAGGTCGTCGCGCTCGATGGCGTCGTACGCCTCCTGGTGCAGCGGCGGCAGCGGCTCCTCGACCGGCTCCGCCTCGGCCTCGGCCGGGGCCTCGGTCTCGCCGCCCTGGGCGGGGGCCCGGCCGGTGACGCCGTTCTGCTCCGCCGCGGCCAGCACCTGGTCGAGCACGCCGCGCACCTGCTCCTCGGGGGCCGCGCCCTGGAAGAGGGGCAGCGGCTGGCCCTGGAGGACCGCGACGACCGTCGGCACGCCCTGCACCTGGAACGCCGCCGCGACCTGCGGGTACGCCTGCGCGTCGAGGCGGCCCAGCAGGAACTTGCCCGCGTACTCCTGGGCGAGGCGGCCCAGCAGCTCGCCGAGGTCGGCGTTCGCCTTGTCGGTGGGGATCCACAGCAGCATGACGACCGGGTAGGTGGTCGAGTCCTGCACCACCTGCTGGAAGTTCGCGTCCGTGACGTCCAGCACGTAGCCGGCGGCGGACGGCGCGCCGCCGGGCTCCCCCGGGGGCGGCGACTGCGGGCGGTTCAGCGCCGACAGGTCGACGGCACCGCGCACGGCGAAGGACGGGTCGGGCGTGGCGTTGGTCATGGACGTCATCCTACGAGCGGTGGATCAGTTCGAGGCCGCCGTCGCCACGTGCGAGTAGCCGAGCGGGCGGATCTTCTCGTCCGAGTCCTTGGGCGGCACGTACAGCGCGACCATGTCGGTGTACTCGGTCTTGAGCACGTTGGTCGGGTCGGCGTCGCCGAGCAGCGCCTTCTGCGTCTCGGACAGCGCGGGCACCTTGGCGTCCTCCTCGGCCTGGACCGTGGTCTTGCCGTCGAGCACGCCCATGACGAGGGCGCCGCCGTCGACGGTGCGCACCGCGCGCACGGCGTCCTTGCGGGCCGCGTACTTCTTCGAGTACTTCGTGCCCGACTCCTCGAAGCCGTCCACCGACTTCCATGCCTTCTCGTCCGCGGCGACCGCGGCGACCAGGTCGGCGTCGGGCAGGTCGAAGCCCTTCGCGAACGACGACTTCTTCGCGCCGAGGGTCACGATGTCGGCGTACTGCGCGAGCGCGTCGGCCGGGGAGGCGGCCAGCGAGTCGTCCTTCGCCCCGACGGCCTCCGAGCCGATGGCGGAGTCGGCGAAGTACGGCATCTCCTGGCCGGGGATGAGCTGCACCCAGGACCACATCTTGTAGTTCTCCCGGGCGCTCGCCTGCTCGAAGGCGACCAGGCGCGGCGTCTCGAGCTTCTCGGTCGCCTCGGTGATCGAGAAGCTCGTGCGCGGCCATCCCTCGGTGGTCGGGATGATCATCTGCTGCGAGCTGTCCGGGATGTCCGTGACGAACTCGGAGTTGTCCCGCTTCTTCGCCACGGCGAGCTGGCTCGAGCGCACCTCGTACGCCGGGCCCGTCACGCGCGGCTTGAGGGCCTTGGCGCTCTTCGCCTTGTCGGCCTTGTCGACCGTCGCGGCGACCGTCGTGACGACGTGGGTGTCCTGGTCCTTCGTCAGCACCGGGCGGGTGTCCGCCGCGTCCGGCGCGGGCTGCGGCAGCTCCTGCGCGCAGCCCGTGAGGAGCGCCGAGGACACGACGAGGGCGCTCGCCACGGTCAGGCCGCGGCGGGTGGTACGGCGGTTCATCGGTTCTCCCCGTCGGTGTCGGTCGGGCGCGGGTCGGCGTCGGCGGACTGGCCGGCCCCGAACCCCCAGGTGGCGCGCCAGGCCGCGGCGCGGCCGGTGGGCGTGGACAGGTCGGGGCGAGGCTCGGCCTCCGCCTCGGCCGGCGCCGCCTGCTGCGGGCGCACCGCGGGGATGGAGCCGGTGATGGCGCGCAGCATGCGCGTCATCCCGCCCTGCTCCTGGGCCCGGCGGGCCTCCTCCTGGGCGCGCAGCTCGCGGCGGGTCATCCGCAGGGCGCCGGTCGCCGTGGTGGGCTCTTCCGGGACGGGCTCGTGGGACGCCGGCGCGGCCGGGACCGGCGCGTGCGGCGTCGGCGCGGCGGCCGGGACGGGCACGGGGTGCGCGTCGCCGAACGACGGCGCGGCGGGGGCGGCGGGTGCGGCGGCGTCCGTCTCGGGTGCGGTCTCGTCCGTCGCGGGAGCGGCGTCGTCGCGCTGGCGACGGCGGGAGCGGCGCAGCAGGCGGCCCGCGACCGGCACCTCGGCGGTGCCCGCGGTCGCCGTCGCCGTGCCGTCCTCGGTCTCGCCCGCGTCCTGCGTGCCGTCCTGCGGGTCGCCCGCGGCGGACGCCTCGGGCTCCGAGGACGGGGACGACGACTGGGACGGCGGCCCGGCGCCGAGGGCGCCCGGGGTCACCGGGGCGAACGGGCCCGCCGACGGACCCCCGAAGGGGCCGGCGCCGTCCGCGTCGACGGACGTCGCGTCGGCGGGGCCGACCTCGTCCCGCTGGTCGCGGTCCGCCCGCTGTGCGCGGACGCGGCGCCCGCCGAGCACGAGGAGGAGCGCACCGACGAGCACGAGCACGGCGCCGGCGATGACGCCCGGCCACAGGTACGGCGTCGCGACGGCACGCGGCCAGGTGAGCTCCAGCGTGGGCGCCTGGGCGCCCTTGCCGACGCCCGCGGCGAGCAGGGTCCAGCGGCCCGGGCGGTCGCTCCAGCGGAGCGTGACGCTGTCGGCGTCGGAGGCCTCGGCGACCCACATGTCGGAGCCGGCGGGGTCGGGCCCCGTCGTCGGCGCCTTGGCGGTCTTCGCGTCCGCGTCGGCGGGCTCGCCCGCGGCGACGGACAGGTTCTCCCAGTCGCTGAGGCCGGTCACGCGCGAGTACGGGTCGTTGCCGACCCACCCCGCGACGTCGACGTCCCGGCCGACCGCCAGGGTGACCTTCTGCCCCTCGGGGACGGATGCGCTGATGGTGACGTCGTCCCCGACGAGCCCGAGGACCCCGGGGTCGGTGACGACGAACGTGCCGTCGCCGGACGGCTTGGCCGTGGCGGCCACCGTGTCGGTGTCGCGCCAGACCGTGGCGGAGGCGACACCGAGCGCGGCAGCGGCCAGTCCGATGAGGACCAGGACGCCGCCCAGAATGCGTTGCAGCACCGAGCTTTCCCTTCGACGTGGACAGTCCAGCATAGGGACGGCACGCGGAGCTCCGTCCACGTCGGCCCCCTCGCGGGGGCCGGTTCACGAACCCTTCACGACTCGGGTACGTCGGCCGCGCCCGGGCTCCCGCCCGCCCCCACGAGCCGCCGGGGACGGCGCGGCGCCGCCCCCAGCAGGGCGGGTCCGCCGTGTGAGAGAATGCCTGGCTCGTCCCGTTGGGCCAGTATGTCCCGAGTATCGGCGCCACGGTCGCACCACTATCCTGACGTGGCCGGGACACCCCACCACACACGGAGGTCTGCACGTGTCCGACGAGCGCACGCTCTTCCCGATCACCATGCGCGGCTACGACCGCGCCCAGGTGGACGGCCACATCGCCCGACTCGAGCAGGCCCTGGAGGAGGCTCGTCGGAACGTCGAGAGCACCGACGCGCGCGCCATGCAGATCTCCTCGGAGCTCGCGCTCGCGCAGCGCCAGCTCCGGGAGAACGAGAAGCCGTCCTACGCCGGGCTCGGGTCCCGCGTCGAACGCCTCCTGCGGTCCGCCGAGGAGCAGTCGACCGAGGTCCTCACCCAGGCCAACCAGCAGGCCGCCGACATCATGGCGCGCGCCAAGCTGTCCGCCGGCCAGGTGCGCTCGCGCGCCGAGTCCGAGGCGTCGGAGCTGCTCGGCAGCGCCCGCCGGGAGGCCGAGGAGATCCGGTCCACCACCGCGGCCGAGGCCGAGGGCACCCTGCTCGCCGCCCAGCGGCGCGCGGAGGAGCTGGTCGGCTCCGCCGAGCGCGAGGCCGCCCTCATCACCAGCACGCTCTCCGCCGAGGAGAGCGAGCGCCGCGCCTCCCTCGAGCGCGAGATCGGTGTCCAGCGGTCCACCGCCGAGCGCGAGACCACCGAGCTGCGCGTCTCCGCCGAGCGCGAGACCGCCCAGCAGCGCGCCTCGGCCGCGGCCGAGGCCGCCGCCCAGCGCGAGGAGGCCGACCGCGAGTCGTCCGACCTGCTCGAGCGCACCCGCCGCGAGGCCGCCCGCATCATCGCGGAGGCGAAGCACCAGGCCACCGAGGCGTCCGACGCCGTCACCACCGAGCTCGAGCAGCTGCGCGAACAGGCCCGCGCCGCGCTGGCCGACGCCGAGCTGGAGATCGCGCAGCGCCGCGAGCAGGTCGAGCACGAGGCCGCCGCCCGGCACGAGACGGCGCGCCAGGAGACCGACCTGCTCGTCCGTGCCGCCGAGGAGCACGCTGCCGAGGCCGAGCAGCGCGTCGCCCTCGCGCTGCAGCAGGCGGAGAAGGTGCGTGCCGAGTCCGACGCCTACGTCAAGGCCCTCGTCGCCGACGCTCGCCGCACCGCCGACGGGATCGTCGCCGAGGCGCGCGAGTTCGCCGAGACGATGGTGGGCGACGCCCGGGTCGAGGCCGAGACCCACCGCGCCACGGCCTCCCGGCAGCTCGAGGACCTCACCCGCCGGCACGACTCGATCAACTCCTACCTCGAGGAGCTGCGCGGGCTGCTCGGCGCGGAGAAGAAGTCCGACCAGGGCTCGGCCCGCACGGCCGCTGCACTGGCCGACGTGCCGGCGGCCCCCGTCGCCACGGTCTCCGCCCCGGAGCCCGTGACCGAGGAGCAGGTCGTGAACCCGCAGGAGCCCGTCGTCCAGGGCGAGACAGCCGAGGACGACGCCGCGCGGACCGCGTCCGCGAAGGCGGCCAAGGGCAGCAAGGCCAAGGCATCGGCCGCCGAGGAGCCGGCGGCCGAGGGCACCGACGACGCGGAGGCCGGCCAGGAGGCGGCGGCCGCCTCGCAGGCCTGACACCGCACGCACGACGAGGGCCGGTCACCCACCCGGGTGGCCGGCCCCCGTCGTGCCAGGCCCGGACCTGTCAGGGCGAGGTGCACGGAAACCTTCGCGTGGCCCTGACGGGCCCGCGCGCGGCGGGATCAGGCGTCGGCCGCGGGACGGTACTGCCAGGGCCAGCGGGGCGGGTGCGTCTCCTGGGCCACGCGCCGGTGCAGCAGGCCCAGGGCGGCCGCGACGGTGGCCGGGTCCTCCACCGCGCTCATGTGCCCGGCACCGGGCACCACGGTGAGGGCGCCGTCGCGCGCCGCGTGAGCCATGTGCTCCGCCTCGACGAGCGGGGTCACCTGGTCCTCGGCGCCGACCACCACCGCGACGGGGCCGTCGAAGGCGCGCAGCACGTCCGTGCGGTCGGGCCGGGCCGCCATCGCCCGCTGCGCCCAGGCCACGCCGGAGGGCGACTGCCCCCGGATCCACGACTCCAGCAGCGGGAAGAGGTGGCGCCGCTTCTCGGTGCTCGTCGAGCCGAGCAGGGTGCCCGGCATGCTGAGGACGGGGTCGAGCGTCTGGCCCTCGGTCACCGCGGCCGCGATGCGCAGGCGGTTCGCCCGGGCGGCGTCGAGGTCGGCCGTCGACTTGGTGTCCACCAGCCCGAGCCCGACGACGAACCCGGGGTGCCGCTCGGCCAGCGCGAGGGCCACGTAGCCGCCCATCGACAGGCCGACGACCACCGCGTTCCCCTCCCCCTGCTGCTGCATCGTCCGGTGCACGGCGTCCGCGACGTCCTCGAGCCGCGGCGGGACTCCCCCGAGGTCGGAGTGGCCCTGGCCGGGCAGGTCCACGCCGATGGCGCGCACCCCCTCGGGCAGAGCCTCGGCTGCCGCCGCCCACATCCGGTGGTCGAGGGGGAAGCCGTGCAGCAGCAGCAGCGGCGTGCCGGCCCCGTCGTGGAGCTCGTACGTCGCCAGGAGCGCGGAGGTGGTGGTCATCGTCGACTCCTCGTCATCGCCATGTCATGTCATCCGGGAACCTCGTGCGGCGCCGTCAGCGCGGCACCGTCTCCGCCTGTCGCACGTCGCCGTCGTAGTGCGTGGGCAGCGGGGCGTGGCCGGGCAGCACGTGCCCGACGATCTCGTCGAGCACCCGGCGCACCGCCGGCTCCCCGACCCACAGGTGCTTGGCGCCGTCGACGCCGATCACCTCGGCCTGCGGCACGCGCGCGAACCGGCGCCGCGCCTCCTCGGGCCGCAGGTAGTCGTCGTGCTCGGGCACGAGGACGACCAGCGGGCGCCCGAAGGCGGCCCAGCGGTCCAGGTCCTCGTCGGTGGCACGGTGCAGCGGCGGGGACAGCAGGATCGCGCCCTCGACGCTCGGGTCGGTGCCGTGCTTGAGCACCAGCTCCGTGCCGAACGACCAGCCGACGAGCCACGGGCGGGGCAGCTCGCGGAACTCGGCGAGCTCGATCGCGGCCGCGACGTCGAACCGCTCGGCGTCACCTCCGTCGAACTCGCCCTCGGACGTGCCCCGCGGCGATGACGTCCCTCGGGTGTTGAACCGCAGCACCGCGAGGTCGGCGAGGGCCGGGAGCCGCCAGGCGGCCTTCCGGTAGACGTGCGAGTCCATGTACCCGCCGTGCGTGGGCAGGGGGTGGAAGGTCAGCAGCGTCGCGACCGGGTCGCGGTCGGCAGGGAGGGCCAGCTCCCCGACGAGCGTCAGCCCGTCCGCGGTGTGCAGGTCGACGTCCTCGCGCCGTGCCGGGAGCATCGTCAGCGAGCGGATCTGGTGGCCGGTGGACTCGCCGGCGGGCTTGTCGTTCATCACCGCCCAGCGTAGTTCGGACGGACGCTCCCGGCCGGTCCGCGCGCCCCGCCGAGCGTGGGGCTCAGCGCAGCCGCGCGCGGCGCTCCCAGCACGAGGAGTGCCAGTGCCGGCGGTCCTCCAGGCCGGCGCTCTCGCCCCCGACGACGTCGCGCTGCCACGCCACGACGTGCGGCGTGCCGGCGGGGATCTCCTGGCGGCACGCGGGGCAGCGGTACGCCTTGTCCCCGCCCCGCAGCCTGCGGACCGTCCACTCGCCGTCCGCCGCGCTCTCCCGTCGCACGCCGCCCAGGGCGCGGTCCAGGTCGAGCGGCGGGGGCGTGGCGCCCCAGGGGCGCTTGCGGGACGGACGGCTGGACGGCATGCACCCATTGTCGCCCGGGCGCCGGACCGGCCGGGCGAGGCCGGTGCAGAAGCCTGGACGGGGCGGTCAGGTGGTGCCGTTACAGTGTCCCGGTTCGTCCCCGCCGACCGAAGGACTCTCCGTGAAGCTCCGCACGTCCGCCGCCGCAGCCGCGCTGGCGCTGGCCACGGCCCTGGCCCTGACCGCCTGCGCCGACGACTCCGGCGACGGCGCCACCCCGTCCGCGTCGGCGTCGTCGTCGCCGGCCACCGAGGCGCCGACGCCCACCAAGGAGGACGTCGCCGCCCTCGAGGCCGTGAAGGTCGACGGCGACGCCGGGAAGGAGCCGAAGCTCTCCTTCAAGGCTCCGCTCGAGGTCTCCGTGCCGACCTCCCGCGTCATCGACGAGGGCAAGGGCGACGCGCTGGCCGAGGGCATGCAGGTGACGATCGACTTCGTGGGCTACACGGGCGCCGACGGGAAGAGCCAGGGCTCGACGTGGCAGCAGAAGCAGCCGGCCACCTTCATCCTCGGCGACCAGAGCTACGGCGTCCTCACCGAGCCGCTCACCGGCCAGAAGGTCGGCTCGCGCGTGCTCGTCGCGTTCCCGACGCAGGATCAGCAGGGCAACGCCGTCACCGCCGTCAACCTCGTCGAGGTCACCGGCGCGAAGAAGATCCCGACCCGCGCCGAGGGCGAGGCCGTGAAGCCGGCGGCCGGCCTGCCGACCGTGACGCTCGACGACTCGGGCAAGCCGTCCGTGAAGATCCCCGACGGCTACAAGGCCCCCAAGGACCTCGTGGCGCAGACCCTCATCAAGGGCGACGGAGCGAAGGTCACCAAGACCCAGTCGATCACGGCCAACTACACGGGCTGGACGCTCGACGGCAAGTCGTTCGACTCGTCCTGGGACCGCGGCGCCCCCGCCTCGTTCTCGCTGCAGGGTGTCATCCCGGGCTGGACCGACGGCCTCGCCGGCCAGACCGTCGGCAGCCAGGTGCTGCTCGTCATCCCGGCCGACCAGGCGTACGGCGCGAAGAAGAGCGACCAGAACGAGCTCGCCGGCCAGCCGCTCGTCTTCGTCGTGGACATCCTCGCGGCGCAGTGACGCCCGAGCGGCGCGCGTGACGTCTCGCACGTCGCAGCCGCGTCGGCGCAGGTCAGCAGCATCAGGACGGCGGGTCCCCGGTCACGGGGGCCCGCCGTCGCGCGTACGCTCGGTTGCCATGACCGCATCGTCACCCGAGCCGCCCACCGGCGCCGCGCCGGCGCCCGAGCGCGAGGTGCTCACCTGGACCCTGCTGCCCGTCGCCATCCGCGAGCTGGCCGAGCGCGTCGTCGCGAGCGGGTTCCGGCCCGACGTCGTCGTCGCGGTCGCGCGCGGCGGCCTCGTGCCCGGCGGCGCGATGGCGTACGCGCTGGGCACCAAGGGGGTGGGCACGCTGAACGTCGAGTTCTACACCGACATCGGCAAGACCCTCGACGACCCGCGCGTGCTGCCGCCCCTGATGGACACCTCCGAGCTGCCCGGCGCCAAGGTGCTCGTGGTGGACGACGTCGCCGACTCCGGCCGCACCCTCGCGCTCGTCATGGACATGCTCACGAAGCAGGGCGCCGACGCCCGCTCCGTGGTGCTGTACACGAAGCCGCGCACGATCATCCGGCCGGACTACTCGTGGCGGGACACCGACCTGTGGATCACGTTCCCGTGGTCCGCCGACCCGCCCGTCACCGGCGCGCACTCGGCCGACGTCTGAGCACCGTCACGCCGCGCGGGCGAACAGCTCTCGAGCGCGGTCCACGACGAGGTCCGGGCGCTCGTCGACCATGAAGTGCGAGACCCCGGGGAGCACGTCGACGGTGAGGTCGTCGGCGTGCTCCTCGTACCCGCCGAGCAGGGCGGGGTCGCTGAGGATGTCGTTCTCGCCGAGCAACGCGTCCGTCGGCGTGGTCAGGTGCTGGTCGCGGTAGGCGCCGCGCAGCACCGACCACAGCTCGCGCCGCACGAAGTCGCGGCAGAGCGCCGACCCCGCGCGGGCGCCCGCGGGCAGCCGCAGCGGCGCGAGGTACGCCTCGACGTCGCTCTCCGTCATCACGGGCGCGTCGCTGCCGTACTCCTGGAGCAGGTGGCGCGGCAACCGCTGACGCCCCCGCGACAGGGCGCGCGGCCCTGTGAGCCGCGAGGCGATGACCACCTGGAACCAGGTGTGCCGCAGCATGAGCAGCAGCCTCGGGTCGAACCGCAGCCACAGGTGGGGCACGCCCATGCTCAGCAACGACGCGGCGCGGTCGGGGTGCTCGAGCGCGAGGTGGAAGCCGACCAGCGCACCCCAGTCGTGCGCGACGACGTGCGCGCGCTCCAGGCCCAGCGCGTCGAGCAGGCCGACGACGTCGGCCAGCAGCCGGTCGCGCGTGTAGCCGCCCGGCGGCGCGTCGGTCCAGCCGAAGCCACGCAGGTCGGGGCACACGACGTGATGGTCGGCGGCGAGCGGACCGATCACCCCGCGCCACTCCCACCAGTGCTCCGGGAAGCCGTGGAGCAGCAGCACCGGGTCACCGGCGCCCTGCTCGACCACGTGCATCACGAGCCCGTCGACGTCGACCCACCGATGGGTGACACCGGCGAGCTCGGGCATCGGCACCTCGGCCGACGCTTCGCTCACCACGTTCTCGTCCATCCCTCGACGCTACTACGTTCGTAGTGTCGTGTCACTATATTCGTAGTAACGGGTTTAGGGTGACGTCGTGACCGCCACCCTCCCGCCCCGACGCCGCGCGCTCGACGCGGCCGTGGACCTGCTCGGCACCGAGGGGCTGCGCGCCCTCACGCACGGGAAGGTCGACGACCGCGCCGGGCTCCCCCGCGGCTCGACGTCGAACTACTTCCGCACCCGCGCCGCCCTGCTGGCCGGAGTGTCCGAGGAGCTCGCGAGCCGGGACCTGGCCGGCCTGTCCGCCGTGCCGGAGCCCGCGTCGGCGGCCGACATCGTCGACATGCTGTGCGCCGGCTTCGCGCAGGCGACCGGCCCCGACCGCGCCGCCACGACCGCCCGCCTCGTCCTCTTCCTCGAGGCGAGCCACGACCCCGACCTGCGCGGGCGTGTCAACCGGGGCCGCGAGGCGCTCGTCGAGTGGGGCGAGCGGATGATGGGCCGGCTCGGCGCGCCCGACGCGCGCGCGGCGATGGTCGCCGTCGCCGGCGCCTACGAGGGGCTGCTGCTGCACGCGATCGCCCGGCACGACCCGACCGACCCGCGCCCGACCCTCACGCTCGTCGTCGACGCCGCGCTGGCGACGCCGAGGTAGTTCGAGACCCGCCGAGGTAGTGCGAAGGGCGGCCCGCAATGCTGCGGGCCGCCCTTTTCGAACTATCTCGGCGGGTCTCGAACTACCTCGGCGAACGGGTCAGAAGTCCCAGTCGTCGTCCTCGGTGGCCACGGCCTTGCCGATGACGTACGACGAGCCCGACCCGGAGAAGAAGTCGTGGTTCTCGTCCGCGTTCGGGGACAGCGCGGCGAGGATGGCCGGGTTCACGGCCGTGTCCTCCTTGGGGAACAGCGCCTCGTAGCCCAGGTTCATGAGGGCCTTGTTGGCGTTGTACCGCAGGAACGCCTTGACGTCCTCGGTGAGGCCGAGCTCGCCGTACAGGGCGTCGGTGTACTCGACCTCGTTCTCGTACAGCTCGAAGAGCAGCTCGAAGGTGTAGGCCTTGAGCTCGTCCTGCTCGGTCTGGCTGACCTGCGCCAGGCCCTTCTGGTACTTGTAGCCGATGTAGTACCCGTGCACGGCCTCGTCGCGGATGATGAGGCGGATGAGGTCGGCCGTGTTCGTGAGCTTGGCGCGGCTGGACCAGTACATCGGCGCGTAGAAGCCGGAGTAGAACAGGAACGACTCGAGCATCGTGGAGGCGACCTTGCGCTTCAGCGGGTCGTCGCCGCGGTAGTAGTCGAGCACGATCTCGGCCTTGCGCTGCAGGTGCGGGTTCTCCTCCGACCAGGCGAACGCCTCGTCGATCTCCCGCGTCGAGATCAGCGTCGAGAAGATCGACGAGTAGCTCTTGGCGTGCACCGACTCCATGAACGCGATGTTGGTGTACACCGCCTCCTCGTGCGGGGTCAGCGCGTCCGGGATCAGCGACACGGCGCCGACGGTGCCCTGGATCGTGTCCAGCAGCGTGAGGCCGGTGAACACGCGGGTCGTCATGAGCCGCTCCGCGTCGGTGAGCGTGTGCCACGACTGGATGTCGTTGGACACCGGCACCTTCTCCGGCAGCCAGAAGTTGCCGACCAGGCGGTCCCAGACCTCGAGGTCCTTCTCGTCCTGCAGCCGGTTCCAGTTGATCGCGGTCACGCGATCGATGAGCTTGAGCTTCCCCGTGGGCGCCATCTGTGTCTCTTCCCCGAATTCCTGATAGTTGCTCGACGCGGTCACAGCATGCAGCTGACGCAGCCCTCGATCTCCGTGCCCTCGAGGGCCATCTGCCGGAGACGGATGTAGTACAGCGTCTTGATCCCCTTGCGCCAGGCGTAGATCTGCGCCCGGTTGACGTCGCGCGTCGTCACCGTGTCGGGGAAGAACAGCGTCAGCGACAGCCCCTGGTCCACGTGCTGCGTGGCCGCGGCGTAGGTGTCGATGATCTTCTCGTAGCCGATCTCGTACGCGTCCTGGTAGTAGTCCAGGTTGTCGTTCGTCATGTACGGCGCCGGGTAGTACACGCGGCCGAGCTTGCCCTCCTTGCGGATCTCGATCTTGGCGGGCACAGGGTGGATCGACGACGTCGAGTTGTTGATGTAGCTGATCGACCCGGTGGGCGGCACGGCCTGCAGGTTCTGGTTGTAGATGCCGTGCTCCATGACCGAGGCCTTGAGCGCCCGCCAGTCGTCCTGCGTCGGGATGGCGACGCCTGCCTCCGCGAAGAGCTGCGCGACGCGCTCGGTCGCCGGCTTCCACTCGCCGTCCGTGTACTTGTCGAAGTACTCGCCGGTGGCGTACTTGGAGTCCTCGAACCCGCCGAACGCCTTGCCGCGCTCGATCGCGAGGCGGTTGGACGCCGCGATCGCGTGGTACGCGACCGTGTAGAAGTACAGGTTCGTGAAGTCGACGCCCTCGTCGGAGCCGTAGTAGATCCGCTCGCGGGCGAGGTAGCCGTGCAGGTTCATCTGCCCGAGGCCGATGGCGTGCCCGAGCTCGTTCGCGCGGCGGATCGACGGGACCGACTCGATGCTCGTCTGGTCGGAGACGGCCGTCAGCGCGCGGATCGCGGTGTCGATCGTCTTGGCGAAGTCCGGCGAGTCCATCGTCTTCGCGATGTTCAGCGAGCCGAGGTTGCAGGAGATGTCCCGGCCGACGTGGTCGTAGGACAGGTCCTCGTGGAACGTCGACGGCGTCGAGACCTGCAGGATCTCCGAGCAGAGGTTCGAGTGGGTGATGCGGCCCTTGATCGGGTTCGCGGCGTTCACCGTGTCCTCGAACATCACGTACGGGTACCCGGACTCGAACTGCAGCTCGGCGATCGTCTGGAAGAAGTCGCGCGCCTTGATCGTGGTCTTCGTGATGCGGTCGTCGGCGACGAGCTCGTCGTACTTCTCCGAGATGGAGATGTCGGCGAACGGCTTGCCGTAGACGCGCTCGACGTCGTACGGGCTGAACAGGTGCATGTCCGCGTTCGTCTTCGCCAGCTCGAACGTGACGTCCGGGATGACGACGCCCAGCGAGAGGGTCTTGATGCGGATCTTCTCGTCCGCGTTCTCCCGCTTGGTGTCGAGGAACCGCATGATGTCCGGGTGGTGCGCGTGCAGGTAGACGGCACCGGCGCCCTGGCGCGCGCCGAGCTGGTTGGCGTAGGAGAACGAGTCCTCGAGCAGCTTCATCACCGGGATGACGCCGGACGACTGGTTCTGGATGTGCTTGATCGGCGCGCCGTGCTCGCGGATGTTGCTCAGCAGCAGGGCCACGCCGCCGCCGCGCTTGGACAGCTGCAGCGCGGAGTTGATGCCGCGCGCGATGGACTCCATGTTGTCCTCGATGCGCAGCAGGAAGCAGGAGACGGGCTCGCCGCGCTGCGCCTTGCCCACGTTGAGGAACGTCGGCGTCGCGGGCTGGAAGCGGCCCGACACGACCTCCTCGACGATGTCGCGCGCGACCTGCTCCTCGCCGTCGGCCAGCCCGAGGGCGACCATCGAGACGCGGTCCTCGAAGCGCTCGAGGTACTTCTTCCCGTCGAACGTCTTCAGCGTGTACGACGTGTAGTACTTGAACGCGCCGAGGAACGACTCGAACTGGAAGTCCTTCGAGTACGCGAGCCGGAACAGCTCCTTGACGAAGGCGCGCGAGTACTTCTCGAGTACCGCGGGGTCGTAGTACTTGTTCTCGATCAGGTAGTCGAGCTTCGCGTCGAGCGTCTCGAACTGGATCGTGTTCGGCAGCACGTGCTGCTCGAAGTACGCGGTGGTGGCCTCGCGGTCCTTCTCGAACTGGATCCGGCCGTCCGCGCCGTACAGGTTCAGCATCGCGTTGAGCGCGTGGTAGTCCAGCTGCACGCCCTGCAGCGGCACCGGGGTGGCCCCCGCGACCTCGGGGGTCGTCGTCGAGCTCACGCCGAGATCAGTGACTGTCGTTGCCAAAATCGTCCCAATCCGTCACGGACGCGCGCGGCGTCCTCAGCCGTCCCCAGGAGTTCGAAGGCGTACAGGTAGGGCACCTGGCACTTCGCGGAGATGATGTCGCCGGCGATGCAGTAGGCAGCGCCGAAGTTGGTGTTCCCCGCGGCGATGACGCCGCGGACGAGCGACCGGTTGTGCGGGTCGTTGAGGAACTCGCGCACGCGCCGTGGCACGGCACCGCCCTCGTTGCCCCCGCCGTAGGTCGGGACCATGAGCACGTACGGCTCGGTCACCGTGAGAAAGCCGTCCTGCTTGCGCACCGGAATCCGGTGCACGGACATGCCGAGCTCCTCGAGCCCGAGGCGCTGGACGAACCGGTGGGTGTTCTCCGACACGCTGGAGAAGTAGACGAGAGAACTCATGCTCAGCCTCCCCCCGGATGCTGCTACCAGACCGACGCGCTGCGTCGCCGAAGACGCACGGCGCCCCGGGTCGGGTTCGAAGCCCGGGGCGCCGGCCGTGTGTGGGGTGGGCGGTCGCGCCTCGCGCGCCCCGCCCGTGCCGGTCTCGGCGTCAGGCCGTGACGGCCTGCTGCGCCGCGACCGCGGCGATCTGGTCGGGGCGGAAGCCCGACCAGTGGGTGTCGCCGGCGACGACGACCGGGGCCTGCAGGTAGCCGAGCCCGCGCACCATCTCGAGCGCCTCGGCGTCCTGGGTGATGTCGACCACCGAGTACTCGACCCCCTTGCGGTCGAGGGCGCGGTAGGTCGCGTCGCACTGCACGCAGGCCGGCTTGCTGTAGACCGTGATGCTCATGTGTCTCTCCCTCTCTGCGCTCCCCTCCCGGGGGGCTTGGTCCGACCCGCGCGATGCCCTGGCGAGCCGGTCCCAGGTGGGCCCGAGAGGGGCCTGGACCAGGGATGACGCTCGTGGAACTACGCCGGTGTGCTTTGTTCGAAGGGCCGTGGGCCCCGCGTGCTCCAAACACTACACCTAGTGGTCGGGGCGCGCGCGGGACCGACATCTAGTGGTTGACATCCATGTCATTCATCGAACGCCCTTCGCCCGCCGACCCTGTCGACAGCCTTCCACGGGCCTCTGACACCGTCCGTCCACAGGCTCCCCGGGCCTCCGTCCCCACCACCCGGAGGCGTTCGCCCGCAGCACCGTGCGGTTCACGTCCGGATGTCCACAGGCGGTGGGTGACGGGCGTCCACAGCATGTGCGCGACCGACGCCGGGCCCGCACCCCGACCACGGCGCCTCCCCCGACGCGCCGTTGGGGCACCGCGGTACGGACAGAACGGACATTCAAGGCCCGGGAGGTCGCCGAAAACTCGTCGAGATCCTCGGCGTGTCGTGGTCGGTGGTGTGTCGCACAGCCGGCCCCGGGGTCACCCGGTCGCAGAGACGTCGCCGCCGTCGGTCGCGTCGGGGACCGCCCGCCAGCCGCGCGGGTCGAGGCCGCCCGGCACCGCGGTGGCGGGGTCGTACGGCGCGCGCGTGAGGTGGAAGGTGCCGACGTCGAGCGCCTCGGCGGGGGTGCCGGGCGCGACGGCGCGCAGCCGCTCCCCCCGCCAGTAGCCGCCCTCGACCCCCACCCAGCCGCCGTCGTCCGCGCGGCCGAACACCGTGCTGCGGCCGCCGTCGGCGCTCAGCTCCAGGCGCCCGTCGGCGCGGGCGGCGAGCGTGTACGCCATCGGGCCCCAGTACCAGGTGCCCGTCAGGGCGAGCGCGTCGCGGTCCACGACGTCCGCCGCGCGGTTCGCGGGCGCGAGCGGCGGAGAGCCGGCCAGGACCTCCTCGACGAAGGACGCGTCGCCGAACCCCGCCGTCGAGCTGCCGCACACGGCCCACGCCTCCCCCGTGGCGGGATCGGCCCGCAGCGTGGCCGTGAACCCCGGCACCGAGCCGCCATGACCGACCGTGCGCCGGCCCGCCTCCGTGTGGTGCACCGAGACGCCGAGCCCCCAGGCGGCGGTGAACGGCCGCCCGTCGTCGTCCACCACCGCGCGGGCCGTCGTCATCCGACGTCGCCACTCCCGCGACAGCACGTCCTCGCCCGCCGCGTCGTCCGGGCCGGCGCCGACGAGCCACGAGCCGAACCGCACCAGGTCCGACGGCGTCGACCACACCTCCCCGGCCGGGCCCATCGCGCCGTAGGAGGCCACGGGCTCCACGAGGACGGTGCCGGCGTCGGGGTGCACGGCGTAGCCGACGGCCGCGTCGCCGGACGGAGTGCGCCCGGTGTTCGTCATGCCCAGCGGCGACCACACCTCGTCGCGCAGCACGGCGTCCCACGGCCGGCCGTGGGACACCTCCAGCAGCCGGCCCAGCACCGCGTAGCCCACGTTGGAGTAGTGGTGGCGCCCGCCCGGCTCCTCCAGGGGCACCACCCCCGACTCGACCAGCTCGGCCCACGTGCCCGCGCCGTGGCGCTCCCACCACGGACCCGGGGGCTCGGCCGGCAGGCCCGCGGTGTGCGTGAGCAGGTGGGCGAGCGTGGCGTCGGGCGCGGGAGCGTCGGGCAGGTGCCGCCCGACGGGGTCGTTCAGGCCGACGCGGCCCGCCGCGACCAGCCGCAGCACGGCCACCGCCGTCATCGGCTTCGTGATCGACCCGATGCGGAACGCCGTGCCGGCGTCGGCCCGCGCCCACCCGGCGGAGCCGGCCCACGCCACCCTGCCGCCCCGCGCCACCGCGGCGGACAGCGCCGGCACCCGCCGCTCGCGGCACCGGTCGCGCAGCGCGTCGTCGAGCAGGGCGCCGTCGAGCGGGGCGGGGAGTTCTGGCGGGAGCGGCGCGGCGGTGGTCATGCCCGCACGGTAGTGCCGAACAGGCGGTTGACACCCTTATCGGGGCCTTCGGGCCCGGATAACGGTGTCAACTGCCTGTTCGGCCCTGCACCGGGGGCAGCTCACCGGTGGTCACCAGGCGGCGGTACCAGTGCGCCGAGTCCTTCCACGTGCGCTCCCCGGTCGGGTAGTCCACGTGCAGGATGCCGAAGCGCTTGGAGTAGCCGTAGCCCCACTCGAAGTTGTCCATCAGCGACCAGGCGAAGTAGCCGCGCACGTCCGCACCGGCGTCGCGCGCGGCGCCGAGGGCCTCGACATGGTCGTGCAGGTACGCCACGCGACGGTCGTCGTGCACGCGCCGCTCTCCGTCGTCGACCACGAGCTCGTCGTCGAAGGCCGCGCCGTTCTCGGTGACCGCGAGCGGCAGGTCGGGGTAGGTGCGGTGCAGCCCGACGAGCAGGTCGGTGAGTCCCGACGGCTCGATGTTCCAGCCCATCGCGGTGTACGGGCCCGGCTGCTGCACGAACTCGACGTCCGTGACGCCGATCCACGGGCTGTGCGACGACGCGCCGTGCCCGTCGTTCTCCGACCGCTCGCCGTCCCCGGCAAAACGCCGCACCGTGACGGTCGAGTAGTAGTTGACGCCCAGCACGTCCAGGGGCTGACGGATCTGCTCGAGGTCGCCGCCGAGCACGAACGACCAGTCCGAGACGTGCGCGGTGTCCGCGAGCAGGTCGGCCGGGTACGCGCCGTCGAGCAACGGGCCGAGGAACGCCCGGTTGGCGAGCGCGTCGATGGTCCGGACGGCGTCGGCGTCGGCCTCCGAGGCCGGGTCGGCGGGGCGGATCGCGTGCAGGTTCAGCGTGATCGAGACCTGCGCGCCGGGCAGCACCTCGCGGATCGCGCGGGCGGCCAGGCCGTGGGCGAGGTTGAGGTGGTGCACGGCCGCGAGCGCCGCCTCCGGCTCGGTGCGGCCGGGGGCGTGCACGCCCGAGCCGTAGCCGAGGTAGGCCGAGCACCACGGCTCGTTGAGGGTGGTCCACGCCTCGACGAGGTCGCCCAGCTCGGTGGCCATGTGCCGGGCGTACGCGGCGAACGCCGTCGACGTCTCCCGGTTCACCCAGCCGCCGGCGTCCTCGAGCTCCTGCGGCAGGTCCCAGTGGTAGAGGGTGACGAAGGGGCGGATGCCGCGCTCGCGCAGGGCCTCCAGCAGGCGGCGGTAGAACGCGACGCCCTCGGGGTTGAGGGGGCCCGTGCCGCCGGGCTGGACCCGGGACCACGAGATCGACAGGCGGTAGGCGCCGACGCCGAGCCGGTCGAGGTGGTCCACGTCCTCGGCCCACCGGTGGTAGTGGTCGCAGGCCACGTCGCCGGTGTCGCCGCCCAGCGTGCGGCCCGGGGTGTGGGAGTAGGTGTCCCAGATCGACGGCCCGCGGCCGCCCTCGGCGGCGGCGCCCTCGATCTGGTAGGCCGCGGTGGCGGTGCCCCACAGGAAGTCGGCGGGGAAGGTACGGGTCGTCACAGGGTGATCCTCAGCTCTCCGGGTCCGGCGGTGGTGGCGACGCGCCCGTCGACCCGGACGCTCCAGTCGCCGGGGGCGTCGTCGGTGGTCACGACGACCTCGCCGCCGGCGCGACGGACGCGGAACCGCGCCGCCTCGCCGTCGGGCCCGCCGGTCGGGACGGGGGTCACGGCGTCGTAGCCGTCGGGCAGCGCGACGAGCCGCAGCTCGACGCCCTCGGCCCACGCGTAGTCGGGCCGGTCGGTGCGCGCGCCGACCGGCAGCACCGTGCCGGGCCGCACGAGCACGGGCAGCGAGTCGACGCCGTGGGTCTCGGTGACCCAGCGCGGGCCCGTGACCGTCTCGGCGTGGCCGCCGTCCGCGCCGTCGAGCAGCCGCGTCCACGTGCCCTCGGGCACGTAGTACTCGACGGTGCCGTCCGCCGTGAACACCGGGGCCACCAGCAGCGCGTCGCCCAGCATGTACTGCATGTCCACGCCGAAGGTGCCGCGGTCGGCGGGGAACTCGAGCACCATCGGTCGCATGATCGGCGTGCCCGTCGCGTGCGCCTGCTCCCCCGCCCGGGCGAGGTACGGCATGAGCGACATCTTGAGGTGCGTGAAGCGGCGCGCGACGTCGACGGCCTCCTCGTCGAAGGCCCACGGCACGCGGTACGACGACGAGCCGTGGAACCGCGAGTGGCTGGACAGCAGCCCGAAGGCGAGCCACCGCTTGAACACGGCGGCGTCGGGCGTGCCCTCGAAGCCACCGATGTCGTGACTCCAGTACCCGAAGCCCGACAGGGCGAGGGAGAGCCCGCCGCGCAGCGACTCGGCCATGGAGGCGTAGGTGGAGTCGCAGTCGCCGCCCCAGTGCACCGGGAACTGCTGGCCGCCCGCGGTGGCGGACCGCGCGAAGACGACGGCGTCGCCGCGCCCCCGCCGCCGCTCGAGCAGGCCGAAGACGGCCTCGTTGTAGAGCTCCGCGTAGTAGTTGTGCATCTTGCGCGGGTCCGAGCCGTCGTGCCAGACCACGTTCTCGGTGGGCACCCGCTCGCCGAAGTCGGTCTTGAAGGCGTCCACCCCCTGGTCCAGCAGGCGCTCCAGGTGGCCCAGGTACCAGGCCGTCGCGTCGGGGTTGGTGAAGTCGACCAGCGCCATGCCGGCCTGCCACAGGTCCCACTGCCAGACGCCGCCATCGGCGGTGCGCAGGAGGTACCCCTTCTCCCGTCCCTCGGCGAACAGCGGCGACCGCTGCCCGATGTACGGGTTGATCCAGACGCTCACCTTGAGGCCGCGCTCGTGCAGGCGCGCGAGCATGCCCTCCGGGTCGGGGAAGACGCGCGGGTCCCACTCGAAGTCGCACCACTGGTACTCGCGCATCCAGAAGCAGTCGAAGTGGAAGACGCTCAGCGGCAGCCCCCGCTCGGCCATCCCGTCGACGAAGCTCATCACGGTGGCCTCGTCGTAGTCGGTGGTGAACGACGTCGACAGCCAGGGGCCGAACGACCACGCCGGCACGCGCGCCGGCCGGCCGGTGAGCCCGGTGTACCGGCGCAGCACGTCCTTGGGCGTCGGGCCGGCGATGACGTAGTACTCCAGCGCCTGCCCCTCCACGGAGAGCTGGACGCGGGTGTTCACCTCCGACGCGACCTCGAGCGACACCCGCTCGGGGTGGGCCACGAAGACGCCGTACCCCTTGCTGGTCACGTAGAGCGGCACGTTCTTGTACGCCTGCTCGCTGGAGGTGCCGCCGTCCTCGTTCCACACGTCGACGGACTGCCCGTTCTTGACGAAGGGCCCGAACCGCTCGCCCAAACCGTAGACGTGCTCGCCCGGGTCGAGGGTGAGCTGCTCGTGCACCCAGGCGCCGGCCTCCGGCCCCGCCGTCGCCGTCATCGCGCCCACGGACTTGGGCAGGCTGGAGGTGAGCACCCGCCCGTCGTGCTCGAAGTCGACGTGCCAGCCGCCGCCGCGGTGCACGCGGACGGACAGCCCGCCGGTCTCGAGCACGCCGGTGGTCTCGTCGACCTTGACCACGGGCCGGAACCCCGGCTCGGGGGCGACGGCGAACTGCGGACCGCGGTGCGCGGCGCCGGCGAAGTGCTCCACGCGGACCTTGACCACGCCGGGCGCGGGCGAGGAGTAGGTGACGGTGAGCATCGGCCGGTTGAGGGTGTCCCCCCGCCGGGCGATGTGCGCCGTGGGCGCGTAGACGGTCATGGTGCCGGTGGCCTCGTCGACGCGGACGTCGTCGACCTCGACCGCGTACAGCGGCTCGATGCCGCGGCGGGTCTGCCAGTAGCCGTCGGTGAACTTCATCAGGGGTGCACCTACTCCGTGCTGTCGGATTCGATGATGGCGGACGGCCCGCAGGCTCGCCGCGCGGGATTCGGGGCGCTCACTTCACCGCGCCGGCGGTGACGCCGCGGGTGAGGGTGCGCTGGAAGATCAGGAAGAAGACGAGCGCCGGGACCAGGGACACGAGGGCGCCGGCGTTCGTCGTGGGGGCGTCCATCATCCGGTCGCCCTGCAGCGACGCCAGGGCGATCGGGATCGTCTGGGTGTCGTGCGTCGTGAGCATGACCAGGGGGATGAAGAACTCGTTCCAGGTCCAGATGAAGAAGAAGATCATCAGCACCATGAGGGTGGGCCGCACGATCGGGAACACCACCTGCCACAGGATGCGCCAGCGGCCGGCGCCGTCGAGCGCGGCCGCCTCGAGCAGCGCGGGCGGGAACGTGCCGAGCACCGAGGCGAGCAGGTAGGTGCCGAAGGCCGACTGGATCACCGTGAAGATGATGATCACCGACCACTGCGAGTTGGACAGCCCCACCTGCCGCGCCATGTCGAACAGGGGGTAGATCAGCGCCTCCTGCGGCAGCATGTTCGCGAGCAGGAAGAGCAGCACGATCCCCATGCGGCCCCGGATGCGGCCGACGCCGATCGCGTACGCGTTGAGCAGCGAGAGCACGCACGCGGCCACCGCCACCACGGCGGAGATGAAGAACGAGTTCCACAGCTTCACGGGGAACTCCGTGCGCTGCCAGAAGTTCACGAGGCCGTCGAGGTACAGGCCGCTCGGGAGGCTGAGCGGGCCGTGCTGCGTGTAGTCCTCCGGCGACTTGAACGCGTTGAGCAGCATGACCAGCAGCGGCGCGAGCACCAGCAGCGCGACGAGGACCGCCCCGGCCAGCACGAACCAGCGCGCGGCGCCGCGGCGGTGGCGCCCGCCCTCAGGCCGACGGGGCGCGCCGGTCCGTGGGCGCGCGGGGTGCGGGGTGCGCGGGGTCTCGACCGTCGTGGCCATCACCGCCCCACCTCCTCGGCCCGCTCGGCCCGCGCCTGCAGCGCGAGGATGACGACGGCCACCACCACGATCACCACCGTGAGCACGGTCGCGACGGCGGCGCCGTAGCCCACCCGCGACTTGTCGAAGAAGTTGAGGTACGAGTAGTAGCTCGGCACCAGCGTGGAGCTCTCCGGGCCGCCCCGCGTGAGCACGTAGATCGGCCCGAACACCTTGAGCGCCGCCACCGTGCACGTGAGCGTGACGACGAACGTCTCCGGACGGATCTGCGGGACCGTGATCGCGCGGAACCGCCGCCACCAGCCGGCGCCGTCCAGCTCTGCCGCCTCGTACAGCTCGGGGTCCACCCGCTGCAGCGCCGCCATGAAGATCACCACGGGGTAGCCGATCTGCACCCAGATCAGCACGAGCATGACGCTGGGCAGGGCCGTGCTCGGGTCACCGAGCCAGTTCGGCGGCTCCGCCACGCCGAGGGCACGCAGGATCTCGTTGAGCGCGCCCGTCTGGGCGTTGAGGATCCAGTTCCACAGCACCCCCGCGACCGCGACCGGCAGGATCTGCGGCAGGTAGTACGTGGCCCGCAGGACCGACGCGACGCGGGGGCCGAACCGGCGCCCGAGGTAGTCGAACAGCACCGCCGCGAGCAGCAGGCCGATCGCGGTCGGCACGATCACCATCGCGACGATCATGGCGATCGAGTTCTGGAACGACGTCCAGAACGCGGCGTCGTGCCAGAGCTCCGCGTAGTTGTCGAACCCCACCCAGGTGAGCGGGGCCAGCCCGCCGCGCCAGGAGAACAGGCTGATGTAGACGTTGGTCACCAGGGGGTACCCGATGACGAGCACGAAGAGCACCGCGCCGGGCAGCAGGTAGAGCAGGTACGGCAGGGAGCGGCGGCGGCCGCGCGCCCGCGCGGGGCGGGGCGCCGCCGGGGCGGTCGTGGTGGTGGCCGTCATGTCGTCACTCGCCGAGCAGGTCGGCCTTGCCGTCCGTGTAGGCGGAGCTCAGGCCGTCGAGCACCTGGTCCGGCGTCTTGGACTGGTTCACCAGCGACTGCAGCTGGCTGACGATGACGTCGTAGTAGCCGGGCACGGGCCAGTCGGGGTAGAACGCCAGGCCGTCGTCGTCGAGGATGTCCTGGAAGTTCTGGGTGAGCTCGCGCGTCTTCTCGTCCGTGATGGTCGACGCGTCGCCCGCGACCGGCAGGCCGCCGGTCTGCGCCAGCACGTCCTGCACCTCCGGCCGCAGCGTGGTGTCGATGAACTCCTCGGCCAGCGACGGCGAGTCCGCGTTGGTCGGCACCACCCACAGGTTGCCGGACGAGCCCACCTGCAGCGTGTTGCCCGGGAAGTTGAACTGACCCCAGTCGTCCTTCATCTCGGCCGTGACGCGGCCGAACCACCAGGAGCCGGAGACCATCATCGGGTAGTCGCCCTTCATGAACGCCACGCCCATGTCCTCAGCCGTGAGGCCGGCGGAGTCGGAGGCGACGTAGCCATCCTTGATCCACTGGTCGAGCTTCTTCGTGGCGGCCGTCAGCTCCGGGCCGTGGAAGTCCACGTCGCCGTCGAAGAGCTGGTACTGGTCCACGAGGTCGCGGTCCGCGTTCGCGAGCACGAGCTCGTACCAGAGCTGGCCCATCGGGTACTCGGCCCCGGCCTCGGCCAGCGGCGTGACGCCGTCGTCCTTGAACGCCTTCATGACCTGCTCGAGCTCGTCGAGCGTGGTCGGCACCTCGAGCCCGGCCTTCTCGAACATCGCCTTGTTGTAGTACACGCCGACGAACTCGCCGTAGTTGGGGACGCCGTACCAGTCGCCGGAGCCCATGAGCCCCTTGTCGTCGTAGCGCGCCGTGGTCTGCAGCGACCCGGACAGCTTGTCGGCCCAGCCGTTCTTCTCCGCGGCGTCCGTCAGCGGGGCGATGAGCCCCTGCGCGGCGAGCTGCCCCGCGGTCGCGTTGCCCTTGTTGTACTCCATGACGTCGGGGACGTCGTCGCCGGTGAGCACGATCTTGGCGTTCTTCTGGATCTGCTCGAACGTCTGCTTCTCGACGTCGACGGTGACGTCGGGGTGCTCGTCCTCGAAGATCTCGATCGCCTTCGCCCAGGCCTGCCCCATGGCCGAGTCGTCGTTCTCGTAGTGCCAGATGGTCAGCGTCTTGTCGTCGGTGTCGCCGCCGCCCGCGGCGTCGCCACCGCCTCCTCCGCCACCGCCGACGCAGGCGGTCAGGACCAGGGGCAGGGCCGCCAGCGCGGCGATCGTCGATGCCTTGCGGATACGCGTCATCGCAGTTCCTCCTTCGTCGGCCCCGGCGCGGGCGCGTCGGGGCGCCGGGCTCCGGTGCCCGGTCAGGTCGGTCGTCAGTTGTGGTCGGTGGTGGTACGGCACGTGGGTCGGCGGGCGGCCGCCCGTCAGGGTCGGCTCGGCCCCGGCACGCCTGCGTCGGCAGGTGCCGGCCCGACGCTCTCGCCGGGCTCGAGCGTGCAGCCGATGAGGGTGCCCGCCGGCCCGTCGTCCTCCCCCGCCACCCGGGCGAGCAGGGTGAGCACCGCGAGCCTGCCCAGCTCCGTCCCGGGAGAGTGCATGGTGGTCAGCCGGGGGTTGCTCATGTCGGCCACCCCGGGCGAGGTGACGATCGCCAGGACGGACATCCGCCCGGGCACCGGCATCTCCCGCTGCTGGAGCTCGGCGAGGACGCCGAAGGTCGCCATCTCGTTCATCGTCACCAGGGCGGTGGTGCGCGGCTCCGCGGCCAGCACCTCGCCGAGGGCCTCGCGGCCCGCCTGGGGCGTCTCGTCGACGCGACGCGTGACCGGCTCGAGCCCCCGGGCCCGCATCGCGGCGGCGAAGCCCTCCTCGGCGCGGAACGTCGGGGCATAGCCCTCGTCCGCCGTGGCCTGGGAGTGGTTGAGGAAGGCGATGTGCCGGTGCCCGAGGCCGACGAGGTGCTCGACGGCCTCCCGCGTGGTCCGCTCGAAGTCCACGTCGACGCTCGGCAGCCCCGCCACGTCCCGCGTGCGGCCGATCATCGTGAACGGCACGCCGGCGTCGCGGAGCGTCGCGACGCGCGGGTCGTCCAGGGTGACCTCCATGACGAGCACGCCGTCGGCCATCCCCTGGAGGACGAGGTCGCGCACCTCGTCGGCCTGGGTGGTCCGGAACGGCCAGAGCACGAGGTGGTGGCCGTTCTCCCGGGCGGTGTCCCCCGCGGCGGACACGAACTCCGCCACGGTGCCGCCGAGGCCGCGCTCGGCGGCCGGGAAGACGAGGGCGAGCACGCGGCTGCGCCGGGAGGCCAGGCCGCGGGCCATCGCGTTCGGCGTGTACCCGAGCTCCGCCATCGCCTCCGCGATCCGGTCCCGGGTCGCCGCGGAGACGCTCCGGTTGCCGGACAACGCGTAGGACACCGTGCTGAGCGAGACCCCCGCCCGCCGCGCCACGTCCTGCATCGTCGTCATGCCGCCACCTCCCTGTGCCGGGGTCCCGCACCGTCGGCGGACGCCGCGGTCCCGAGACCGTCGAAGCGCTTCGACCACGCGCTTCGACGGCCAGCATGGGCGGGGCGGGAGCCGCCTGTCAAGACCTCCGGGCGGATTTAGTTCATCCATTGCCACAAGCCCGTCGACCGGACTAGCGTCATGGACAAGCAGCGGGTCGAAGCGCTTCGACGATGATCGTCTCGCCAGGCCGCACGTCCTCACCAGGCTCGGGGCCGCTGCCCGGCGTCGGCGCGCCCGACGCTCCCCGGTGAGGTGCTCGTTCCGTCCCCCAGCGGGCGGCCGACGACGGCCGCCCCCGAACCGAGGGAGCACCATGAGTACCCGACACCGCCGTCGGACGCGCCGCGGCATCGCCGCCACGACCGCGTTCGGCGTCCTCGCGCTCACGCCCGGGCTGGCGTGGGCCTCCGCCACCGCGACCCCCGCCGACGCCGCGACGACCGCGGCCGCCGCGGCGCCCGACCACCTCGACGACCTGCCGTTCCGCGACCCCGACCTGTCGGTCGACCAGCGGGTCGACGACCTCCTGGGCCGGCTCACGAGGACCGAGACCATCAGCCTGCTGCACCAGTTCCCGCTGCCCGTTCCGCGGCTCGGCATCGGGCAGTTCCGCAGCGGCACCGAGGCGCTGCACGGCCTCGCCTGGACGACGTCGCACGAGGACGGCGCCGTGCACACCGCCACCGCCACGACCTTCCCGCAGGCCGTGGGCCTGGCCAGCACGTGGGACCCCGAGCTCGTCGAGCAGGTGGGCACCGTGGTCTCCGACGAAGCCCGCGCCTACCACGCGCAGGACCCGGACCTGTGGGGGCTCAACCTCTGGGCGCCCGTCGTCAACCTGCTGCGCGACCCGCGGTGGGGGCGCAACGAGGAGGGGTACTCCGAGGACCCGACGCTCTCGAGCGAGATCGCGACCGCCTACGGGCACGGCCTCACCGGTGACGACCCGTTCTACCTCAAGACCGCGCCCACGCTGAAGCACTACCTGGGCTACAACACCGAGACCGCGCGCGACACCGTCTCCGCCGTCCTCCCGCCCCGCGCGCTGCACGAGTACGAGGAGCAGGCGTTCGAGCCCGTGATCCGGGCGAACGCCGCGACGGGGGTGATGACCGGGTACAACCTCATCAACGGCCGCCCCGCCACCGCGGACCCGAGCCTCGACGACACCGTCCGCTCGTGGACGGACCGGACCCTCTTCAACGTGTCCGACGCCGCCGCACCCCTGAACCTCGTGGCGTCCCAGCAGTACTACGACACCCAGGCCGAGGCCGACGCCGCGCTGGTCAAGGCCGGCCTCGACTCCATGACGGTCAACGACAACGACCCGCAACCCACCATCGACGCCGTCCAGGACGCCCTGGACCAGGGCCTGCTCGAGTGGTCCGACGTGCGCACCGCCGCGTCGCACAACCTCGAGCTGCGGTTCCGGCTCGGCGAGTTCGACCCGGACGGCGGCCCCTACGGGGACGTCGGCGCCGTCGACACGGCGGCCCACCGCGCCCTCGCCCGCGAGAGCGCGACCGCGGCGCAGGTGCTGCTCAAGAACGACGGCGGGACCCTGCCGCTGGACCCCGCGACCACCGGCGAGGTCGCCGTCGTGGGCCCGCTGGCCGACACCCTCTACACCGACTGGTACGGCGGTAAGCAGCCGTACTCCGTCACGCCCGTCGACGGCATCGCGGCCCGCCTCGGGGCCGACGCCGTCGCGACCACCGAGGGCGTGGACCGCATCACGCTGCGCGACGCCGAGACCGGCCGGTACCTCGCCGGCGGCGCGGGCTCCGCGGGCGGCCCGCTCGCGGCCACCGCGGACTCCCCCGACACCACCGCCCAGTTCGACGTCTTCGACTGGGGCGAGGGCGTCGTGACGCTGCGCAGCGCGGCCAACGGCAAGACGGTCGGCTTCAACTGGAGCGGCTTCGCCAACGACCAGGAGCAGCCGAACGGCTGGTACGTCCAGCAGCTCTTCCGCATCGAGGAGCGCCCCGACGGCGACGTGGTGCTGCGGTACGCCGGCTACGACTCGGCCGAGTCGTGGTCGCCGTCGTTCGCGACGCCCTACCTCGTCGTCGCCGACGACGGCTCGCTCCAGCTCGGCGCGCGGACCGCCGACGAGGCCACCGCGTTCACGCGCGACGTCGTGGTGGACGGCACGGCGCAGGCGGTCGCCGCCGCCGAGGAGGCGGACGCCGCCGTCGTCGTGGTCGGCACGATGCCGTTCATCAACGGCCGCGAGGCCCACGACCGGACCGGGCTCGACCTGGCGGCCGGCCAGGAGGCCCTCGTCAGGGCGGTGCGGGAGGCGAACCCGAACACGATCGTCGTGCTCACCTCCAGCTACCCGCAGACCATCGGCGGCCTGCAGGAGTCCGTGCCCGCCATCCTGTGGACCACGCACGCCGGGCAGGAGACCGGGAACGCGCTCGCCGACACGCTGTTCGGCGACGCCGACCCCGCAGGACGGCTCACGCAGACGTGGCCGCGGTCCGTCGACGACCTGCCGGACACGATGCTCGACTACGACGTCGTCGGATCCCGGCAGACCTACCTGTACGACGACGCCCACGACCCGCTGTACCCGTTCGGCTACGGGCTGTCGTACACGTCGTTCCGGTACTCGCACCTGCGGGTGGCGGACAGGTCCGTCGCGCCGGGCGACACGGTCCGGGTGTCGGTGGACGTCACCAACACCGGGGACGTCGACGGGGACGAGGTCGTCCAGCTCTACACGCACCAGCGCACGTCGCGCGACGACCAGCCCGTGCGCCAGCTGCGCGACTTCGACCGCGTCCACGTGCGCGCCGGCCAGACCGTGCGGGTGCACCTCGAGGTGCCCGTCGACGCCCTGCGGCACTGGGACGTCACCCGCGACCGCTGGGTGGTCGAGGCCAGCACGCACGACCTGCTGGTCGGGGCATCGTCGACCGACGTCCGGGCGCGGGCGTCCGTGCGCGTGGACGGCGAGCGCATCCCCGCGCGCGACCTGACGCGCGTCACGCAGGCGCAGAACTACGACGACGCCGACGGGACGACCCTCGTCGACACCACCAAGGAGCGCGGCACCTCGGTGGCCGCGACGCGCGACGGCGCGTGGGTGGCCTACGAGGACGCGGACCTCACGAACGGCGCCCGGTCCCTCGTCGCCTCCGTGGCGAAGGCGGGCGACGGCCCGGCGCGCCTCGAGGTGCGGCTCGGCGCGCCGGACGGCCGGCTGGTGGGCAGCGCCGAGGTACCTGCCACGGGAGACGCCCGTGCCTACGCCGACGTCACCGTGCCGATCCGGCGTGCGGCGGGGCGTCAGGACGTCTACCTCGTGCTCGGCGACGGTGTCCGCGTCTCGACGTTCCACCTGACCTCGTAGGGCGGGACGCAGGCCGGGACGCACGACGCGGCCGGCCCGGGGCGCTCGTCCCGGGCCGGCCGCGGGCACGCCGGGCCGGGCGTCACCTGGGCCGCGCCTCAGACCACCGGCACGCCGCCGCGCAGCACGCGGCGCACGCGCAGGTCGCCGTCGGTCTCGACGACGTCGGCACGCCGGCCCACGACCAGGCCGCCGACGTCGGTGAGGCCGAGCACGCGCGCGGGCACCCACGACGCCGAGCGGACGGCGTCCACGAGCGGGACGCCGGCGGCGACGGTGGAGCGCACCACGTCGACCAGGTGCGCGGTGCCGCCCGCGATCGAGCCGCCCTCGGACGACTCCGGGTCGGCGAGCCGCGCGACGCCGTCGCGCACGGTGACCGCCATCGGCCCCAGCTCGTAGGAGCCGTCCGCCATGCCCGCCGCCGCCATCGCGTCGGTGACGAGCACGACCTGGTCGGCGCCGACCGTCTCGACGACGCTGCGCACGGTGGCCGGCGCCAGGTGCACGTCGTCCGCGATGAGCTCGACCACGAGGTCTCCGCGGGCCGCCGCCGCCAGGCACGCGGCGATCGGGCCGGGCGCGCGGTGGTGCAGCGGGCGCATGCCGTTGAACAGGTGGGTCGCGGTCATCTCCCGCGCAGGGGCCTCACCGTCGGCGGCACGCGCGGCGAGCCCGGCCGCGACCTGGGCGACGAGCGCCTCCGCCTGCTCGGTCGTGGCGTCCGTGTGGCCCAACGACGGGACGACGCCGGCCTCGACCAGCGCCTCGGCCGCGCCTCCGGGGCCGGCGACCCCCTCGATCTCCGGGGCCACCGTCATCGTCCGCAGGTGCCCGCGCGCGGCCTCGACGAGGTCGCGGACCAGGGCGGGGTCACCGGGCACGAGGTCGTCGGGGCTCTGGGCGCCGCGACGCTCGTGCGACAGGAACGGACCCTCGGCGTGGATACCCGCGATCTCCCCCGCCTCCGCCAGCCCGGCGAGCATCGCGGCCTGCGCGAGGAGCGTCTCCCGGTCGGCGGTGACGAGCGAGGCGAGCATCGTCGTGGTGCCGTGCCGCCGGTGCTCCAGCACCGCGACCATCGCCTCCTGCGCGCTCGCCGCGTCGGGGAATCCGACGCCGCCGCCGCCGTGGTCGTGCAGGTCCACGAGCCCGGGCAGCAGCACCGTGCCGGGCTCCGGGGCGGGCGCCGCCGCGACGGCCGCCGCCACCGCGGGATCCGCGTGCTCGGCCGCCGCCACCGGGCCGACCCAGCGGACGACGCCGTCGGCCACGACGAGGGCGCCGTCCTCGACGACGTCGTGCGGTGTCACGACCCGACCGCGCAGCACGGCGAGCTCGCCGGGCGCGGGGACAGGGGCCGGGGAGGTCGCATCACTCATGCGCCACATCCTGCCGCACGCCACACAAGTTGCGAAACCTTCCTGACAAACCCGGTCAGAAGAGGCGGGAGTCGACGTCGTCGACGCCGCGCATCGCGTCGTAATCGAGGATCAGGCACTCGATGCCGCGGTCCGTCGCGAGCACGCGGGCCTGCGGCTTGATCTCCTGGGCGGCGAAGACGCCGCGCACGGGGGCCAGCAGGGGGTCGCGGTTGAGCAGCTCGAGGTAGCGCGTCAGCTGCTCGACGCCGTCGATGTCCCCGCGCCGCTTGAGCTCCACCGCGACCGTGGCGCCCGCGCCGTCCCGCGCGAGGATGTCGACCGGGCCGATCGCCGTCATGTACTCCCGGCGTACCAGCGTGTGCCCCGCCCCCAGGCGGTCGATCTGCGCGGCGAGCAGCTCCTGCAGGTGCGCCTCGACCCCGTCCTTCACCAGGCCCGGGTCGATGCCGAGGTCGTGGGCGGAGTCGTGCTCCACCTCGTGCAGCTCGATCTCGAGGCGGTCGTCCGACTTCTGGTGCTGCACGGTCCAGACCTGGGTGACGCCGCGCTCCCGCGCCTCGTCGTCCGGGTCCGCGACCGACGTCGCGCACGGCGGGCTCATCCAGTTCAGCGGCTTGTAGGAGCCGCCGTCGGAGTGCAGCAGCACGCTGCCGTCGGCTTTGACGACGAGCAGCCGCGTGGCGAGCGGCAGGTGGGCGGTGAGCCGGCCGGTGTACCGGGCCGAGCAGCGGGCGACGACGAGACGCACGGTCCCCCTCTTCGTTCGTGGCAGGTGCTGTGGCGGTGCCCTACGGGACCAGGTCGCTACAGGACCAGGTCGCGACGCCCCGGGGGCGCGGACTCGAGCCAGGAGGCCAGGCCGGCGTACGCGCCGGACGACATCAGGAGCTCGAAGTCGGTGCCGTCGTAGCGGCAGCGCACCAGCACCTGGTCGGGCTGGCCGGCCTGGTCGAGCGGGGCTCGGCCGGTGATCGACAGGCGGTCGCGGTGCCAGACCCGCGCGGGGCGCGGGGCCAGCGACCAGCCGCGCCACCAGTCGATGCGGCCCACGGCGTAGTGGGCGATCCCCACCATCCACGCGGCCTGCGGGTCGTCCGCGGGCCGGGCGTGGCAGGGGAAGGAGCCGACCCTCCGGGAGAGGGTCCGCAGGCGGGAGGCGCCGGCGGCGAGCACCAGTCCGAGCGCGACGACGAGACCGATCGCGATCCAGACGACGTACGCCACCGGCACCTGCCTCAGCGCAGCGCCGGCTCGCGGCCGGACAGCTCCGAGACCTCGTCCACGACGATCGTGACGAGGTTGCCGTCGACGGAGACGAAGCCGCCGGTCACGTGCGCCTCGACCGCGGTCCCGTGGGCCGTCGACACCTTGACCGTGCCGGGCCGCAGCACCGCGAGGAGCGGGGCGTGGCCGGCGAGGATGCCGACCTGCCCGTCGACGGACGGTGCGCTGACCTCGCGCGCCGCGCCGGACCAGACCTTGCGGTCGGACGCGACGAGGTCCACGTTCAGCTCTGCCATCTCCATGTCCTCTTTCCGATCGTACGAGGGTCGTCATGAGTCGCGGCGGGAGCACCCAAGAGGGGAAGAACCACCACGGGCACAAACAGCGGAAAAAGAAAAGAAAACGCAACTCCCTCCTTCTCCCCCCCTCCACCCCCCCCCCCCCCCCCCCCCC
>NZ_JBSGUW010000012.1:154560-172765 GCF_053608125.1 Isoptericola sp. NPDC055063
CCGTTTCTCCCCCTTCTTTCTTCTTCCTCGGGCGGCAGGGGTTTCTTGGTGCTTTTCTTCCTCCTGGGGGGGGGCCCCCCTCCCTGCGGCCCCCCCGCGGCGGGACGAGACCGTCAGGCCCCGTACTCCTTCTGGATCCGGGCCCAGTTCTCCTCGAGCATCTCGAGGCCACCGATGTTGTAGAACGCCTGCTCGGCGATGTGGTCGAACTCGCCCTCGGCGATCTTCTTGAACGCCTCGATGGTCTCGGCGAGCGGCACGGTGGAGCCCTCCACGCCGGTGAACTTCTTCGCCATGTAGGTGTTCTGGGAGAGGAACTGCTGGATGCGGCGCGCACGCGCGACGACCGTCTTGTCCTCCTCCGAGAGCTCGTCCACACCGAGGATCGCGATGATGTCCTGCAGCTCCTTGTTGCGCTGCAGGATCGACTTCACCTGGGTGGCCACGTCGTAGTGCTCCTGGCCCACGTAACGCGGGTCGAGGATGCGGGACGTCGAGGTCAGCGGGTCGATCGCCGGGTACAGACCCTTCGACGCGATCTCGCGGGAGAGCTCGGTCGTCGCGTCCAGGTGGGCGAACGTGGTCGCCGGCGCCGGGTCGGTGTAGTCGTCGGCCGGCACGTAGATCGCCTGCAGCGAGGTGATCGAGTGGCCGCGCGTCGAGGTGATGCGCTCCTGCAGGAGGCCCATCTCGTCGGCGAGGTTCGGCTGGTAGCCCACCGCGGACGGCATGCGGCCCAGCAGCGTCGACACCTCGGAGCCGGCCTGCGTGAACCGGAAGATGTTGTCGATGAAGAGCAGCACGTCCTGCTTGCGCACGTCGCGGAAGTACTCCGCCATCGTGAGCGCCGACAGGGCGACGCGCAGACGCGTGCCCGGCGGCTCGTCCATCTGGCCGAAGACCAGGGCCGTCTTGTCGAAGACGCCGGCCTCCTCCATCTCGGCGATGAGGTCGTTGCCCTCACGGGTGCGCTCGCCGACGCCGGCGAACACGGACACGCCGCCGTGGTCCTGCGCGACGCGCTGGATCATCTCCTGGATGAGGACCGTCTTGCCGACGCCCGCACCACCGAAGAGGCCGATCTTCCCACCCTGCACGTACGGGGTGAGGAGGTCGATCGACTTGATGCCGGTCTCGAACATCTCGGTCTTCGACTCGAGCTGGTCGAAGGCCGGGGGCTTCCGGTGGATCGGCCAGCGCTCGGTGACCTCGAACTTCTCCCCCTCGGCGAGGTTGAGGACGTCGCCGGTCACGTTGAAGACCTTGCCCTTGGTGATGTCGCCGACGGGCACGCTGATCGGCGCACCGGTGTCGGTGACGACGGCGCCGCGCACGAGGCCGTCCGTCGGCTTCAGCGCGATCGCACGGACCAGGCCGTCGCCCAGGTGCTGGGCGACCTCGAGCATGAGGGTGAAGGTCTTCTCGCCCTCGCCCTGGCTCGACAGGTCGATGTCGACCGTGAGGGCGTTGTAGATGTCGGGGATCGCGTCCTCGGGGAACTCGATGTCGACGACGGGGCCGATCACGCGCGCGACCCGGCCCACGCCGGGTCCGCTCTGGTGCTCGACCGGGGCTTCCACGGTGGTGGCGGTCATTGCTTGCCTCGCTTCGAAAGGAACGTTGCGGATGTCTGGGCGGTCGTCAGAGCCGGCTCAACAGGAGCCGTGGCCGGCGTCATGACGCCGCGAGGGCGTCGGCACCCGAGACGATCTCGCTGATCTCCTGGGTGATGTCCGCCTGGCGGGCCTGGTTCGCCAGGCGCGTGTAGGTGCGGATCAGGTCCTCGGCGTTGTCCGTTGCCGTGTGCATCGCCCGCTGGCGCGCGGCCAGCTCGGACGCCGCGGCGTCGAGCATGAAGCTGAAGATGCGGCTGCGGACGTAGCGCGGTAGGAGCGCGTCGAGGACGCTCTCCGGCGACGGCTCGAAGTCGTACAGCGGGAACGTGTCGTGCTCGCCGGGCGCGGCCACGCCCTCGACGACCTCGAGCGGGAGCATCCGCACCACGCGGGGCCGCTGCGTGACCATGTTGACGAACTGCGTGTACACGACGTGCAGCTCGCCGACGCCGCCCTCGTCCGCCGGGGCGAGGAACGCCCCGAGCAGGCCGTCGGCGATCTCGCCCGCGACGTCCGAGTCCGGGCTGTCCGACCCGTACGACCACTGCCCCGCGAGCTGACGCCCGCGGTAGCGGTAGTACGACACGGCACGACGACCGGCGGCGTACAGGTCGACCGTCTTGCCGGCCTCCTGCAGCTGCCCCACGAGCCGCTCCGCCTCGCGGATGATCGACGCCGAGTAGGCGCCGGCCATGCCGCGGTCGGACGCGATCACGAGGACCGCGACGCGGTCCGTGTCGTGCCGCTCGCTGGTGAGCGGGTGCTTGGTCGACGTGTGCGTCGCCACGCCCGACACCGCGCGGGTGATCGCCCGCTCGTACGGCGCCGCCGCGGCGGTGCGCGCCCGCGCCTTGCCGATGCGGGAGGCCGCGATCAGCTCCTGCGCGCGGAACATCTTCTTCAGCGACTGCGTCGACTTGATCCGCTGCTTGTAGATGCGCTGGGATCCACCGGCCATGCTCAGGCCTTCTTCTGCACGACGAGCTGCTCCTGCTCGACGTCGGCGGACTCGTCGTCGGCGTCGCCGCCCACGAGCGGGGTGCCGTCAGCCTTGAGGAAGCCGTTGCGGACGTCCTCGACGGCCGCGGCGAGCGCGTCCTCCGTGTCCTGCTCGAGCTTGCCGGTCTCGGCGATCGTGGTGAGCACCGAGGTGTGGCGACGCAGGTGGTCGAGCATCTCGGACTCGAACCGCTTGACGTCCTCGACGGGGACGTCGTCGAGCTTGCCCTTGGTGCCGGCCCACACGGACGCGACCTGGTCCTCGACCGGGTACGGCGTGTACTGGGGCTGCTTGAGCAGCTCCATGAGCACCGCGCCGCGGGCCAGCTGGCCGCGGGACGCCGCGTCGAGGTCGGACGCGAACATCGCGAAGGCCTCGAGCGAGCGGTACTGCGCCAGCTCGAGCTTCAGCGTGCCGGAGACCTTCTTCATCGCCTTGATCTGCGCGTCGCCACCGACTCGGGAGACGGAGATGCCGACGTCGACCGCCGGGCGCTGGTCGGCGTTGAAGAGGTCCGACTGCAGGAAGATCTGGCCGTCGGTGATGGAGATGACGTTGGTCGGGATGTACGCCGACACGTCGTTCGCCTTCGTCTCGATGATCGGCAGACCGGTCATCGAGCCCGCGCCCAGCTCGTCCGAGAGCTTCGCGCAACGCTCGAGCAGGCGGGAGTGCAGGTAGAAGACGTCACCGGGGTACGCCTCGCGGCCCGGCGGGCGGCGCAGCAGCAGCGACACGGCACGGTAGGCCTCGGCCTGCTTCGACAGGTCGTCGAAGATGACCAGGACGTGCTTGCCCTGGTACATCCAGTGCTGGCCGATGGCCGAGCCTGTGTACGGGGCGATGTACTTGAAGCCCGCGGGGTCGGACGCGGGGGCCGCGACGATCGTCGTGTACTCGAGCGCGCCGGCCTCCTCGAGAGCGCCGCGCACGGAGGCGATCGTCGAGCCCTTCTGGCCGACGGCGACGTAGATGCAGCGGACCTGCTTGCTCGGGTCGCCCGACTCCCAGTTGGCCTTCTGGTTGATGATCGTGTCGATCGCGATCGCGGTCTTGCCGGTCTGCCGGTCGCCGATGATCAGCTGACGCTGACCGCGACCGATCGGGATCATCGAGTCGATCGCCTTCATGCCGGTCTGCAGCGGCTCGTGCACCGACTTGCGCTGCATGACGCCGGGCGCCTGGAGCTCGAGGGCGCGGCGGCCCTCGCTCTCGATCTCGCCCAGACCGTCGATCGGGTTGCCCAGCGGGTCCACGACGCGGCCGAGGTAGCCCTCGCCCACGGGGACGGACAGGACCTCGCCGGTGCGGCGGACCTCCTGCCCTTCCTCGATGCCCGTGAACTCGCCGAGGACGACGACGCCGATCTCCCGGACGTCCAGGTTCAGGGCGAGGCCGAGCGTGCCGTCCTCGAAGCGCAGCAGCTCGTTCGCCATCGCGCCGGGGAGGCCCTCGACGTAGGCGATGCCGTCGGCGGCGACGGTGACGCGGCCGACCTCCTCGCTGACCGCGCCCTCGGGCTCGTACGACTTCACGAAGCTGTCCAGAGCGGCGCGGATCTCCTCCGGCCGGATCGTCAGCTCAGCCATTGCTCTCTCCTGTCGTGGCCGCATATCGCGCGGCCTCACGTTCTGCGTAGCCGACCGGGGCCGGCGCTGGGCCTGGGAAGGTTTAGCCGGCCAGCCGGCGACGGGCGTCGGCCAGGCGGGACAGCACGGTGGAGTCGACGACGTCCGCGCCGACCTGGATGCGCAGGCCACCGATCACGGTCGGGTCGACCGTGACGTTGAGCTGCACGGCACGCCCGTAGGCCCGCTCGAGCAGACCGGCGAGCCGGTCCTGCTGGGACTGGCTGAGCACGGCGCCGCTGGTGACCATGGCCACGAGGCGACGACGACGCTCGGCCGCGATCTCGCCGTACCACAGCAGCGTCGCCACGAAGCGGCGGCCGCGGAGGGTGGTGGTGGCCCGACGGGCGAGCGCCTGCGTGACGTCGTCCACCTTGCCCGAGAGCAGGGTGTCGACGAACGCCGTGCGACGCGCGGGGTCGGTCGAGTCGTCCGAGAGCACCTGCCGTGCCTCGCGCTGGCCGACGAGGGCCCGGGTCAGCCGGAACAGCTCGTCCTCGACCGTCTCGAGGGCGCCCCGCGCCTCGGCGGACGCCAGCAGGGCGTCGAGCCCGAGGCGCTCCACGGCGTCCACGAGGTCCCGGTCGCCGGCCCAGCGCGACCGCGCCAGCCCGGTGACGAGCTCCACGACGCGCTCGTCGAAGCCGCCGGCCAGCACGCGCCCGGCGAGGGCCGCACGGTCCTCGACCTCGCGCGACGGGTCGGCGAGCGACCGGCGCAGCGGCCCGGAGGAGTCCAGGGCGTCGACGACGACGAACAGCTGCTCGCCGAGCGTCTGCGCGTCGGCCCCCGCGGACCGCAGGACCGGCTCGAACCGCTCCTGCGCCGCGCCGAGGGATGCTCCGCTGGTGCCCCGCATCAGCCCTCCTTGCCGACCGGCGCCGGCTCGCCCGCAGCCTCGAGCTCGTCGAGGAAGCGGTCGACGACACGCGACTGGCGCGCGGAGTCCTGCAGCGACTCGCCGACGATCTTGGACGCCAGCTCCGTGGCCAGCTCCCCGACCTCGGTGCGCAGCGAGACCGCCGCCGTCTGGCGCTCGGCCTCGATCTGGCGGTGCGCCGTCTCGACGATGCGCGCGGCCTCGTCGTGCGCCTTGGTGCGCAGCTCCGCGACGATGGCGGTGCCCTCGGCACGCGCCTCCTCGCGGGTCTTCGCGGCGTCCGCACGGGCCTCGGCCAGCTGCTGGTGGTACTCCTTCAGCGCCTCCGCGGCCTCCTCCTGCGCCTTCTCCGCCTTGGCGATGCCACCCTCGATCTTCGCGGTGCGCTCGTCGAGCACGGCCTGGAACTTGGGCAGGACGTACTTGTAGAACACGATCCCGACGATGATCACGATGATCAGCGACCACACGATGTCCGGCGTGTGCGGCAGCAGGATGTTCTGGTTCCCCTCCTCCGCGGCGACGACGCCCGCGGTCGAGGTGCTCAGGGGGGAGGCCATCACGCCGGGACGATGAAGCCGGCCACCAGGCCGAGGAGCGCGAGCACCTCGACGAAGGCGATACCGATGAACATCGTGGTACGGAGCTGGCTGGAGACCTCGGGCTGGCGGGCCATGCCCTCGATCGTCTTGCCGATGAGGATGCCGAGGCCGATGCCCGGGCCGACCGCCGCGAGGCCGTAACCGATGGTGCCGATGTTTCCGCTGACCTCGGCGAGGGTGGTGACGTCCACTGGGTTTCCTTCCGTTGGGCGCCGGGCCTCGGGTGGCCCGGCGTCTCTTTCTGAGTGCAGGTGGTGGAGCTGGGGTCCGGCTCAGGCCGGGAACCGCGAGACGGTCAGTGCTCCGCCTCGACGGACATGTTGAGGTAGACGGCGGTGAGGATCGCGAAGACGTAGGCCTGCAGGGCGGCCACGAAGATCTCGAAGAAGAAGAACGCGAAGCCGGCCACGAACGTGCCCGCGCCGAACAGCTTCATCGCGCCGGCGGAGTCGAAGAGGAAGAACGACGTGGCGGCGAAGCAGATCGCGAGCATGAGGTGCCCGGCGACCATGTTGGCCAGGAGTCGGATGACGAGCGTCGCGGGGCGCAGGACGAACACCTGCAGCGCCTCGATCGGCACCAGCAGCAGGTAGAGCGCCTTCGGCACACCCGGCGGCAGCAGCGAGTTCTTGAGGAAGCCGCCGACGCCGTGCGCCTTGACGCCCGCGCCGAGGTACATGACGTACGTCCACGCCGCCAGCACGATCGGCAGACCGATGACCGAGGTTCCCGCGATGTTGAGGAACGGGATGACCGCCGCGATGTTCATGACCAGGACGGTGCAGAAGATCGTCGCGAGCAGCTTGAAGTACTTGCGGCCGTTCTCCTGGCCGAGCACCTCGATCGCGATCGAGTTGCGCACGAAGTCGAGGACCATCTCGACGCCGTTCTGGAACCGGCCGGGCACCAGGCGGGCACGACGCGCCGCGAGGCAGAACACCAGCAGCAGGACGGTGGCCATGATGACGCGGACCAGCATGATCCGGTTGAACTCGAAGGGGGTGCCCTCGAAGAAGATCGCCGGCGGGAAGAAGTCCGCGATCGTCGGCGGCTCGAAGCCGCCGCCTTCGGCGGCGAGCAGCAGGGGGATCGCTGGCGTAGACAGGGGGTTCTCCCGGAGGTCGTACGGTCCGGGCGCTCCACTCCTGGGAGGGCACGCCATCGGACCTGGCCGTCATGGATTCGCGAACAGCCTACCGGATGTTCACAGGTGCTCCGACACCCCAGAACAGTTTTTCCGGCAAGATCACGCGGCTTGTGAAGAAGCGCACGATGTTGCCCTCGGCGACGGATCGTCGCCTGACGCAAGCACCCTGGTCAGGGGAGCGCGGTCACGGCTGCACGTAGGGCACGCGCCCGGCGTTCACGGCGCGGTAGTCCAGCAGCGCCGAGCCGATCGCCCCCACGGCGAGCACCGCGATGAGCACCCACGGGTCGTAGAACGTCGCGCCCTTGAGCAGCGCGAGCACCACGATGAGGACGACGATCTTGGCCACCCACGCCCCCATGACGAACGCCGCCATGCGGGCCGGGCTCGACCCGACCGTCTTCATCATCGACCAGATCGTCGTCGCGCAGAAGAACGCCGCGATCCCCGCGCCCACCAGCGCGCCCCACAGCCCGGGCAGCCCCGCGACCAGCAGGCCGACGCCGCCGCCCAGCACCACGAGGGCGCCGACCAGCAGCAGCGTGTCCCGCAGCGCGGCCCGCAGCACCCGCCGCTCGGCGTCGGTGGCGTGCTCGCCCGCGGCGGCGGCGTCCGTCGCCGGTCCGTCCTGGGCGGGATCGGGCGTCGGGCCGGAGCTGTCGGGCGTCGTCATCACGGGCGTCCTTCGTGCGTCGTCAGGGTGGGCGCGGCCGGGGCCGCGGGGGTCGGCGAGGTCGTGGTGGACGCGGCCGGCGCGGGGTGCGCGGCGGGCGGCGCGACGGCCGGGTGGCTGCCGGTGGCCACGTCGTCGTCGAGGAAGCGGCCCCGCGTGCGCAGCGGGCCGAGGGTGAGCAGCAGCGCGACGACCACGGCGACGCCGAGCCCGACGAGCACGGCCCGCCAGTCCCACATCACCAGCGCGGCCGCGCCGAACGAGAACACGGCGGCCCACACGTACAGGATCAGCACCGCGCGGCGGTGGGAGTGCCCCAGCGCCAGCATGCGGTGGTGCAGGTGCATGCGGTCCGGGTGGAACGGGGACTTGCCCGCGGCCAGGCGGCGCACCACCGCCATCCCCATGTCCAGCAGCGGCAGCAGCACGACCGCCACCGGCAGCAGCAGCGGGATGAACAGCGGCACCCGCTGCGCGCCCGAGAGCGCGTCGCCGGTCGAGACCGCGTCGACGTTGCCCGTGATCGTGATCGCCGCGCCGGCGAACACCAGGCCCAGCACCATCGAGCCGGAGTCGCCCATGAAGATGTGCGACGGGAAGAAGTTGTGCGGCAGGAAGCCGAGGCACGCGCCCACCAGGACGGCCAGCATCAGGGTCGCGAGGTTCGCGTAGTTCTCCGGGGTCGCCTGCTGCGTGAGCCCGTACGTGTAGAGCAGGAAGGCGGTGCCGCCGATGGCGATCAGGCCCGCGGCCAGGCCGTCCAGCCCGTCGACGAAGTTCACCGCATTCATCGCCACGACGACCACGAGGATCGTCGCGAACAGGGACAGCCGGGACGACGTGATGAACAGCCCGTCCGGCGTCGGCAGCGACGTGAGCTGCACCTGCTGCCACGCCATGAAGCCCGCCGCGAGGGCCTGCCCCGCGAGCTTGGTCATCCAGTCCAGGTCCCACACGTCGTCGGCCCAGCCCAGCAGGCACACGATCGTCGCGCCGCCCACGATGCCCCACGCCTGCGGCCCGGTCGCGAAGACCCCCGACAGGAACGGCATCTGCGAGGCCAGCACGACGGCGACGACGATGCCGAGCAGCATCGCCAGCCCGCCCAGGCGGGGCGTCGGTCTCAGGTGCACGTCGCGGTCGCGGACCGCCGAGATCGCGCCCGTCCGGCGCGCGACCCACCGCGCTCCCGGGGTGGCCAGGTACGTGACCGCCGCCGAGACGAGCATCAGGAGCAGATATGCCCTCACCCGGCCGGCTCCTCCGCGGGCGGGGCGGCCGGCTCCTCGGTGGTCGGCACGGCGGCCTCGTCGGAGGCGTCCGGTGCGCTCGCGTCGGCGGCCTCGGGCGCGACGTCGTCCGTCGCGTCGTCGGCGCTCTCGTCCGTCGCGTCGTCGGCGACGTCCTCGTCGGGCTCGTCGACGCCGCGCACGGGGGCGACCTCGTTGAGCGCCTCGAGCGTGATGGCGCCCTGCCGCACGACACGCAGCCGCGAGCCGGTCGCGTCGACGATGGTCGAGGCGACGCCGCCGGGCGCGTCACCGCCGTCGAGGTAGGTGCTCACGGGGTCGCCGAGCTGGGCGCGCGCGTCCGCGACGTCGAGCGCGGCCGGGCTCCCGGAGGCGTTGGCGCTGGACACCGCGAGGGGGCCGGTGCGGCGCAGCAGCGCGAGCGCGGCGGGGTGGTCGGGCATGCGCAGCGCGACGGTGCCGTGCGTCTCCCCCAGGTCCCACTGCAGGGACGGCTGCGCCCGCAGGATGATCGTGAACCCGCCGGGCCAGAAGGCCTCGACGAGCTTGCGCGCGTCGTCGGGGACCTCGGTGGCCAGCCCGTCGAGGGTGCGCACGTCCGGAACCAGCACGGGGGGCGGCATCTGCCTGCCACGGCCTTTGGCCGCGAGGAGGGCCGCGACGGCCTCCGCGTCGAAGGCGTCGGCGCCGATGCCGTAGACGGTGTCGGTCGGCAGCACCACGAGGCCGCCTCGAGAGACCGTGTTCACCGCCTCGTCGATCGCAGGGCCCCAGGTGTTCGGGTCGGTGACGTCGTGCACGCTGCTCACGGGGACCAGTCTGTCACGGTTCGACCGGCCGCCCGCCGCGCGTCCGGGCCGTCGGAACCGCCGTCGGCACGGGTGCCGGAGCGTCGGGCCACGACCATCCGCGGCCGCCCGGTGAGGTCGTCGCGGGTCTCCGCGGGGCCGAACCCGCCGTGCGCCGCGACCATCGCCCGCGCGTCGGCGTCCTGGACCTCCGCGTGCTCCATGACGTAAAGCCCGCCGGGCCGCAGCAGCCGGGCCGCGGCGGCGGTCACCCCGCGGGGCACCTCGAGCCCGTCCTCCCCCAGCCCGTACAGGGCCACCGCCGGGTCGTGCTCGGCCACCTCGGGGTCGCGCGGGACGGCGCCGGGCGGCACGTAGGGCGGGTTCGAGACGACGACGTCGACCGTCCCGTCCAGGTCGTGCAGCGCCGTGCGCGCGTCCCCGCGCACCAGGTGGACGACGTCGCGGCTGACCTCGCCGGCCGCGTCCCGCGACACCGCCGCGACGTTGCGCGCCGCCCAGCCGTGGGCCGCGACGTCGAGCTCCACGGCGTGCACGCGGGCGCCGGGCACCTCGGTCGCGACGGCCAGGGCGATGGCCCCCGACCCGGTGCACAGGTCGACGACGACGGCCGCGCCGTCGCGCGCGACGACCCGCGCCGCCTCGTCGATCGCGACCTGCGCCACCTGCTCGGTCTCCGGGCGGGGCACGAAGACGCCGGGGCCGACCGCCAGCTCGAGATGGCGGAACGGCGCGACGCCCGTGAGGTGCTGCAGCGGCGCGCGGGCAGCCCGGCGGGCGACGGCCGCGGAGAACCGCTCCGCGACCTCCGGCGGCACGTCGCGGTCCAGCACCGCGAGGCGTCGCATCTCGGCACGGTCGACGCCGAGGGCGTGCGCGAGCAGCGTCTCGGCGTCCACCCGGGGGCTCGGGACGCCCGCCTCCGCGAGGCGCGCCGTCGCCCAGCGCACCGCACGGCCCGCCGCCGCGGGCGCGGCCTCGGGAGGCGTCGGCGCGCCCGCTCCCTCCGCGCCCGCGCGCCCGGCGTCAGTCACCGGAGCCCGCCGCCGCCAGGCGCGCGGCCTCGTCGGCCTCCACCGCGGAGCGGACCACGGGGTCGAGGTCGCCCGCGAGCACGTGGTCGAGGTTGTACGCCTTGTATCCGGTGCGGTGGTCCGCGATGCGGTTCTCGGGGAAGTTGTAGGTGCGGATCCGCTCGCTGCGGTCGAGGGTGCGCACCTGCGAGCGGCGCACGTCGGCGGCGGCCGCGGCGGCCGCCTCCTGCTGCGCGGCGAGCAGCCGGGCGCGCAGCACCCGCATCGCCTGCTCCTTGTTCTGCAGCTGCGACTTCTCGTTCTGCATCGAGACCACGATCCCCGTCGGCACGTGGGTGATGCGGACGGCGGAGTCCGTCGTGTTCACGGACTGCCCGCCCGGCCCCGACGACCGGTAGACGTCGATGCGCAGGTCGTTCGGGTCGACCTCGACCTCGCCCGGGTCGTCGACCTCGGGCAGCACCAGGACGCCGGCCGCCGACGTGTGGATGCGGCCCTGCGACTCCGTGACCGGCACGCGCTGCACGCGGTGCACGCCGCCCTCGTACTTGAGCGAGGCCCAGACGCCCTCGGCCGGGTCGGTCAGGCTGCGCGCCTTGACGGCGACCTGCACGTCCTTGTACCCGCCGAGCTCCGTCTCGGTCGCGTCGAGCACCTGGGTGGTCCAGCCGCGCCGCTCGGCGTAGCGGAGGTACATGCGCAGGAGGTCGCCGGCGAAGAGCGCGGACTCGTCGCCGCCCTCCCCCGCCTTGATCTCGAGGATCACGTCGCGCGCGTCGTCGGGGTCGCGGGGCACGAGCACGCGACGCAGGCGCTCGGCGGCCTCGTCGGCCGCGGCGCGCAGGCCCGGCAGCTCCGCGGCGAACGCCTCGTCCTCCGCGGCGAGCTCCGCGGCGGCCTCCGCGTCGTCGTGCGCCTGCTCCCACGCGCGGTACGCGGCGGCGACCTGGTTCAGCTCGGCGTACCGGCGCCCGAGGGAGCGGGCGCGGCCGGCGTCGGCGTGCACGGCCGGGTCGGCGAGCTCCCGCTCGATCTCGGCGTGCTCGGCGAGCAGCGGCCGCGCGGCCGCGAAGGGTTCCGTGCTCACGACGCGTCCCCGACTTCCCGGTGGCCCGGCTCGACCGCGCCACCCGATCTCTGCGAGGTGGGGGCGGCTGCCTCACCCACCGGTGGGAAATGCAGCAGCGCCGGTGGTCCGTCGTCCGACTGCCCCTGGAGAGGTTGTCGGGCGGACCACCGGCGCTGCGTGACAGCTACTTCTTCTTGCCGTAGCGCGCCTGGAAGCGGGCGACGCGGCCACCGGTGTCGAGGATCTTCTGCTTGCCCGTGTAGAACGGGTGGCAGGCGCTGCAGACCTCGACGTTGATCTTGCCGGAGGTCGCGGTGCTGTGGGTCGTGAACGTGTTGCCGCAGGTGCAGGACACCTCGGTGACGACGTACTCGGGGTGGATACCGGACTTCATGATGCTCCTTGGTGAGATGCCGCCGGGTCGCCCCGCAGGACCGCGGGCCGTGAACCGGATGGCCGACGAACTATTGTGCCAGACCGCGCAGGGCCTGAAGAAATCTCGGGTCGAGCCCGCCGCGACCCGGTGCGGGTCCCGGCGGGCTCGGTACTCCGAGGCGGGTCAGATCGTCTCGCCCGGGTTCTCGTCCGAGAGCCCGGCCGGCGTCGTCTTCTGCACGTGCAGCAGGAACTCGACGTTGGTCTTGGTCTTCTTGAGCTGGCCGAGCAGCAGCTCGATGGCCTGCTGCTGGTCCAGCGCGCCGAGCACGCGGCGCAGCTTGTAGACGATGCCGAGCTCGTCCTTCGCCATGAGGATCTCCTCGCGGCGCGTGCCGGACGCGTTGACGTCCACGGCCGGGAAGATCCGCTTGTCGGCGAGGTTGCGGGACAGGCGCAGCTCCATGTTGCCCGTGCCCTTGAACTCCTCGAAGATCACCTCGTCCATCTTGGAGCCCGTCTCCACGAGCGCCGAGGCGAGGATGGTCAGCGAGCCGCCGTTCTCGATGTTGCGCGCCGCGCCGAAGAACTTCTTCGGCGGGTAGAGCGCCGCCGCGTCCACACCACCGGAGAGGATGCGGCCCGACGCCGGCGCCGCCAGGTTGTAGGCGCGCGACAGGCGGGTGAGCGAGTCGAGCAGCACCACGACGTCCTGGCCCAGCTCGACCAGGCGCTTGGCCCGCTCGATGGCGAGCTCCGCGACGATCGTGTGGTCCGACGCGGGGCGGTCGAACGTCGAGGCGATGACCTCGCCCTTGACCGTCCGCTCCATGTCGGTGACCTCTTCGGGCCGCTCGTCCACGAGCACCACCATGAGGTGGACCTCGGGGTTGTTCGCGGTGATCGCGTTGGCGATCTGCTGCATGATGATCGTCTTGCCGGCCTTGGGCGGCGCGACGATGAGGCCGCGCTGGCCCTTGCCGATCGGGGCGACGATGTCGATCACGCGGGGCGTGAGGCGCGTGGCCTCCGGGTTCTCCAGGCGCAGCCGCTCCTGCGGGTACAGCGGCGTCAGCTTGGTGAACTCGGGGCGCTGGCGGGCCTCGTCGATCGACATGCCGTTGACCGAGTCGAGCCGCACCAGGGCGTTGAACTTGCTGCGGACGTTCTTGCCCGCCGGCGGCTCCTCGCCCTCGCGGGGCTGGCGGATGGCGCCGACGATCGCGTCGCCGCGGCGCAGGCCGGCCTTCTTGACCTGGTTCAGCGACACGTAGACGTCGCCCTCGCCCGGCAGGTAGCCGCTGGTCCGCACGAACGCGTAGTTGTCGAGGATGTCGAGCACGCCGGCGACGGGCAGCAGCACGTCGTCCTCGCGCACCTCGACGTCCTCGAGACCCGCGACGTCCGGACCGTTGCCCCGGCCGCCACGGCTGCGCTTGCGGTCCCGGCCTCGGTCCCGGCCGCGGCGACGGCGCGACCCGCGCTCGTCGTCGAGGTCGGCGCGGCGCTGGCGGTCGTCCCGCTGGCCGCCCTGACCCTGCTGGTTCTGCTGACCCTGCTGGCCGGAGCCGCCCTCGTTCGAGCGACCCTGACCGGAGCGCTGGCCGTCGCCGTCGCCCTGGTCGCGGCCACCGTTGTTCTGGCCGCCCTGGCCGCCGTTGTTCTGGCCGCCGCCGCGACGCCCGCCCCGCTCGCGCGGAGCCGCCACGGCCTCGGCGAGCTGCGCCAGGCGCGCCTCGCGGTCGGCGTCGGAGCGCTGCTCGCCCCGCTGCTCGTTGCGCTGCTCGGTGCCGCGCGCGGGCTGCGCGGCGGGGGCCGCCGCGTCGGCCGCCGCGCGCTGCTGCGACGCGGCCTCGCCCTCGACGGAGCCCGCCGAACGGGTGGCGCGGCGCGAACGGCGCGGCGCCTCCGCGCCCTCGGCACGGGGAGCGCGGGCGTCGGACGACGCGGGCTGCTCGGCCGGGGCGTCGCTGCGGACCGTGGGCGCCACGGCGGTCGCCGCGGCGACCGGGGCACCGGAGGTGCGCGCGCCCTGGCCGCGCGCGGCCCGGATCGCGTCCTGCAGGTCGCTCTTGCGCATCCGGGACGTGCCCTTCACGCCCATGCCGGAGGCCAGCGCCTGGAGCTCGGCGAGACGCATCGAGCTCAGGTTCCCGGATGCGGCGGAGCCGTTCCGGCTGTCGGTGGTGTTCGTCACGAAGGACCCTTCCCCCTCGTATGCGGCCCTCAGATGTCACGGGCCGGGGTGGCTGCCGTCCTGGCGCGGGAGGCGTCGGGACGCGTGGAACCTCGCATCAGTGGTACGACGACGTCGGCTGGCGGGGTTGTGTTTCGCCTTCTCACGGGACTGCCGCGGCGGGTCGTGCACCGCATCGCAACCACCGAGGCACCTGGCTCCGACCGGGCACGCGGACGCGCCGTGCGGTGGGAGGGAGTGCCCTCGCGGTCGTTCCCGAAGGCTCACCGCATCATATCACCTCGAGCCCGTCCGGAGGCCGACACGCCGCCTCCCGCGCGGCGCGGCCCGGCGCCCCCTCCGCCGGTCACGCGCCGCGCGACCGCGCCGCCGGTGTCGACGCCCGGACGCAGCACGCGCCAGCCCGCCACGTCGTCGACGAGCTCGGCCAGCACGCCGTCGAGCCGGGCCGTACCCTCCCCCGACGTCAGCACGAGGACGGTGGGTCCCGCCCCCGAGATCGTGGCCGCGTGCCCCTCCGCCCGCAGCGCGCGCAGCAGCTCCGCCGAACCGGCCATCACTGCGGCCCGGTAGTCCTGGTGCAGGCGGTCCTCGGTGGCGTCGAGCAGCAGCTCCGGCCGCCGCGCCAGCGCCTCGACCAGCAGTCCCGCCCGGCCCGCCGTGAACGCGGCGTCGCCGTGCGGCACCTCCGCCGGGAGCACGCCGCGCGCGCGGCTCGTGGCCAGGCGGTGGTCGGGCACGAGCACCGTGGCCTCGATGCGCTCGTCGACGTCGAGGTCCACGGCGCGCGGTCCGTCCGGCGACCTCCAGGCGAGGGTCGCCCCGCCGCGGATCGCGGGAGCCGCGTTGTCCGGGTGCCCCTCGAACTCGGTCGCGATCCGCAGCACCGCGTCCGCGTCGAGCACGTGCGGGTCGGCCAGCAGGGCCCGCGCGGCGACGATGCCCGAGACCACGGCCGCCGACGACGAGCCCAGCCCCCGCGCGTGCGGGATCCGGTTCAGGCAGCGCAGCCGGAGCCCGGTGCGGGGCGCGCCCGCGAGGTCGAGCGTGTGGCGCAGGGCGCGCACGACGAGGTGGTCCTCGCCGTCGGGCACCTCTCCGGCGCCCTCCCCCTCGACCTCGATGACGACGTCGTCGCTGGCGAGGAGCTCGACCTCCAGGTCGTCGTGCAGGGCGAGGGCGAGCCCCATCGCGTCGAACCCCGGGCCGAGGTTCGCGCTGGTGGCCGGGACGCGGACGAGGACGTGGTCGGCGCCGAGCTGCATCGTTCCCCTCCCGGGGGTCCGGTCGAAGCGGGTGTCGTGCGGGGGTCGGCTCAGTCGAGGCCGAGGGCGGTGGCGACGGACACGACGTCGGCGCTCACCCGCGTGGGCGCGACCTCGCCGCCGTCGGGCGTGCGCAGCGCCCATTGCGGGTCCTTGAGGCCGTGGCCGGTGACGGTCACGACGACGCGCGCGCCGGCCGGGACGAGCCCGCGCTCGGCGCGGGAGAGCAGGCCCGCGACGCCCGCCGCGGAGGCCGGCTCCACGAAGACGCCCACCTCGGCCGAGAGCACGCGGTGCGCGGCGAGGATCTCCTCGTCGGTGACGGCCTCGATCACACCCCCCGACGTGTCCCGCGCGTCCTCGGCCTGCTCCCACGACGCCGGGTTGCCGATGCGGATCGCGGTGGCGATCGTCTCCGGCTCGTCCACGGGGTGGCCCTTGACGATCGGCGCGGCGCCGGCGGCCTGGAAGCCCCACATCTGCGGGGTGCGCGTGGCGACCGCGCCCGCCGCGGCACCGGCGTCGAGGCCGGCGTACTCGCGGTAGCCCCTCCAGTACGCGGTGATGTTCCCCGCGTTGCCCACCGGCAGGCAGTGGATGTCAGGGGCGTCACCGAGCGCGTCGACGACCTCGAACGCCGCGGTCTTCTGCCCCTCGATGCGGTCCGGGTTGACGGAGTTCACGAGCTCGACCGGGTACACCTCGGCGAGCTTGCGCGCCGTCACGAGGCAGTCGTCGAAGTTGCCGTCCACCTGCAACAGTCGCGCGCCGTGCGCGATCGCCTGGCTCAGCTTGCCCATCGCGATCTTGCCGTCCGGCACCAGGACCACGCAGGTCATGCCGGCGCGGGTGGCGTACGCGGCCGCCGACGCGGACGTGTTGCCCGTCGAGGCGCACACCACGGCCTTGGCGCCGCGACCCGCCGCCGCGGAGATGGCCGCCGTCATGCCCCGGTCCTTGAAGGACCCGGTCGGGTTCATGCCCTCGACCTTGACGTACACGTCCGCGCCGGTGCGCTGCGACAGCGCGGGGGCGGGCACCAGCGGCGTGCCGCCCTCCCCGAGCGTCACGACGCGCTCGAGCAGGTGGGCCGGCAGCCGGTCGGCGTACTCGGTGATGACACCGCGCCACTGGTGGGCAGGCATGGTCAGGCTCCCTCGACTCGCAGGACGGACGTGATCTCGTGCACCGCGTCGAGGCCGCGCACGGCGGCGACCGTGGCGGCCAGCGACGCCTCGCGGGCGGCGTGCGTGGTGATCAGCAGCGCCGCGGTGCCCTCGGCGACGCCGACGGCGTACGGCTCGTCCGGGGCCTGCCGCACGGTGTCGATCGACACCCCGTGGTCGGCCAGCACCTGCGCGACCTGCGCGAGGACGCCCGGACGGTCCGCCACGACGAGGCGCACCTGGTAGCGCGTGACCGCGGCGTCGTGCGGCAGCACCGGCAGCGACGCGTAGGCGGACTCGCGCGGGCCGCGGCCGCCGACGATCCGGTCGCGCGCCGCGGAGACCAGGTCGCCGAGCACCGCCGAGGACGTCGGCCGCCCGCCCGCGCCCTGGCCGTAGAACATGAGCGGGCCCGCGTCGTCGGCCTCGACGAACACCGCGTTGAAGGCGCCGTGCACGGCGGCGAGGGGGTGCGCGGACGGCACGAGCGCCGGGTGCACGCGCACCGAGACGCCCTCCGCGGTCTGCTCCGCGATCGCGAGCAGCTTCACCACGTGACCGGTCTGCTGCGCGGCCGCGACGTCGGCGGCGGTGACGCCGGTGATGCCCTCGCACGCGACCTGCGCCAGCGAGACGCGGGTGTGGAAGGCCAGCGACGCGAGGATCGCGGCCTTCGCGGCGGCGTCGTGCCCCCCGACGTCGGCCGTCGGGTCCGCCTCCGCGTACCCGAGGCTCTGCGCCTCCTTGAGGGCCTCCTCGAGATCGAGGCCGTGCGTCGTCATCTGGTCGAGGACGTAGTTGGTGGTGCCGTTGACGATGCCGAGGACGCGGCGCACGTGGTCTCCCGCGAGCGACTCGCGCACCGGGCGGACGATCGGTATCGCGCCGGCGACCGCCGCCTCGAACGAGAGGTCGACGCCGGCGGCGTCGGCGGCCTCGAAGAGCTCCGGGCCGTGCGCCGCCAGGAGGGCCTTGTTGGCCGTCACGACGCTCGCACCGCCGGCGATGGCGCGGTGGATCAGCCCCCGGGCCGGCTCGATGCCGCCCATGAGCTCGACGACGACGTCCGCGCCGTCCACGAGCGACTCCGCGTCCTCGGTGAGCAGCTCGCGCGGGACGACCGTGCCGACGCCGTCGCGTGGACGGCTCGCGTCGCGCACGGCGATGCCCACCAGCTCCAGGCGCGTCCCGGCGCGGGCGGCGAGCTCGTCGGCGTGCCGGACGAGCGTCTGCGCCACCTGCGTCCCGACCACGCCGCAGCCGAGGAGGGCGACGCGCAGCGCGCCGGGGACGGGGCGCGGGTCGGCCGGGGGCACGGGGGCGGGGGCTGCGGGCACGGGGGAACCTTCGGAACGGGATGCCGGGACGGTGGCCAGGATAGCCGCGTGGCGCGGGGTCGGGGGGGGGAACCCCCCCCCCCCCCCCCCGCCCCCCCCCCACCCGGGACCCACAAAGAGCGTCTCACGCCCTTCCCCCCCCCCAAGGGAGAAGAGG
>NZ_JBSGUW010000012.1:172775-176234 GCF_053608125.1 Isoptericola sp. NPDC055063
GGGACCTTTCGGAATGGGGTGCTGGGATGGTGGCCAGGAGAGCCGTGGGGCGTGGGGTGGGGCCCCCCCGTCCACAGGCGCCCCCGACGCCCTCAGCCGAGGTCGAGCGCGAGCAGGTCGTCGACCGTCTCGCGCCGCACGAGGACGCGCGAGGCGCCGTCGGCGACGGCCACCACGGGCGGCCGCGTCAGCAGGTTGTAGTTCGATGCCATCGACCGCCCGTAGGCCCCCGTCGCGGCGACCGCGAGGAGGTCCCCGGCGCGCACGTCGCCCGGCAGCATGACCTCGTGCACGACGATGTCGCCGCTCTCGCAGTGCTTGCCGACGACGCGTGCCAGCACCGGCGCGGCCTCCGACGTCCGGCCCACGAGCTCCGCGTGGTACTGCGCCTCGTACAGCGCGGGGCGGATGTTGTCGCTCATCCCGCCGTCGACGGACACGTAGGTGCGCACGCGGCCGTCGTCGAGGGCCACCGGCTTCACGGTGCCGACCGTGTAGAGCGTGAGCCCCGCCGGGCCGACGATCGCGCGCCCCGGCTCGATGGAGATCCGCGGCAGCGGGGTGCCGAGGTCGGCGCAGACGGCGGCCACCGCGCTCGCCACGTCCTTGGCCACGCGGTCCGGGTCCAGCGGCACCTCGCCGGGCAGGTAGGCGATGCCGTAGCCGCCGCCGAGGTCCACCTCGTCGACGAGCACGCCGGTGCGCTCCGCGAGCTCCGCCCGCAGCGCCAGCACGACGCGCGCCGCCGCCTCGAAGCCCGCCGGGTCGAGGATCTGCGACCCGATGTGGGAGTGGATGCCCAGCAGGCGAAGCTCCGGCCGCGCGACGACCGCGAGCAGCGCCCGCATCGCCGGCGGGTCACCGCCGTCGCCGTCGAGCGCGCCCCGGTTCACGGACAGCCCGAACTTCTGGTCCTCGTGCGCGGTGGAGATGTACTCGTGCCCGCCGGCGTGCACCCCGGTCGTGACACGCACCATGACGGGCGCGACGACGCCGCGCGCGGCGGCCAGCGCTGCGACCCGGCCCACCTCCACGAGGGAGTCGACGATGATCCGGCCGACGCCCGCGTCGAGGGCGGCGAGGATCTCGTCGTCCGACTTGTTGTTGCCGTGCAGGCCGAGCTCGGCTCCCGGGACGCCCGCGCGCAGTGCGACGGCCAGCTCGCCGCCCGACGCCGTGTCGACGCGCAGCCCCTCCTCGCGGGCCCATCGCGCGACCGCGACGGTGAGCAGGGCCTTCCCGGCGTAGTAGACGTCGACGCCCGTGCCCACCTCCGCGAAGGCCGTCGCGAACGCGGTGCGATAGCCGCGGGCGCGGGCGCGGAAGTCCGCCTCGTCGAGCACGTACGACGGGGTGCCGTGCTCGGCCGCGAGCGCGTCCACGCCGACCCCGCCCACCTCGACGACGCCGTCGGCGCGCCGCCGGACACCGGTCGACCAGGGCACGCCGAGGACGCCGGTCGCGGGGGCGGTCACATCCGCTCCGGCGCGGACACGCCGAGCAGCTCGAGCCCGTTGGCGAGCACCTGGCGCACCGCGTCGTTCAGCCACAGGCGCGTGCGGTGCGTGTCCGTGACCTCCTCGTCCGGGTACGGCGTCACGCGGCACTCCTGGTACCACTTGTGGTAGTCCGCGGCGAGGGACTCGAGGTAGCGCGCGACGCGGTGCGGCTCGCGCAGCTCGGCCGCCTGCGACACGATCCGCGGGAACTCGGTGAGCGCGCCCACCAGCGCCGTCTCGGTCTCGTGCGTCAGCAGCGCCGGGTCGAAGGCGTCCGAGCCGTCCGCGGCGACGCGCACGACGTCGCGGTCCGCGGCGTTCCGGTCGACGGCGCAGGTGCGCGAGTGCGCGTACTGCACGTAGTAGACGGGGTTGTCGTTGCTCTGCTTGAGCATCTCCTCGCCCGACAGCGACAGCGGCGAGTCCGCCGGGTAGCGCGCGAGCGAGTAGCGCAGCGCGTCCGCTCCCAGCCACTCGATGAGGTCGTCCATGTACAGGGCGTTGCCGCGGCGCTTGCCCATCCGCTCGCCACCGATGTTCACCAGCTGGCCGATGAGCACCTCGATGTTCGCCTCGGGGTCGTCGCCCGCGCACGCGGCGATCGCCTTGAGGCGGTTGATGTACCCGTGGTGGTCGGCCCCGAGCAGGTAGATCTTGCCCGGGAACCCGCGGTCCTTCTTGGACAGGTAGTAGGCGGCGTCGGCGGCGAAGTACGTGGGCTCGCCGTTCGCGCGGATCATCACGCGGTCCTTGTCGTCGCCGAAGTCGGTGGTGCGCAGCCAGACCGCGCCGTCGACGTCGAACACGTGGCCCTGCTCGCGCAGGCGCGCGACGGCCTGCTCCACCGCGCCCGAGGCGTGCAGCGTCCGCTCGGAGAACCACACGTCGAAGTGCACGCCGAAGGCGTCGAGCGTGCGGCGGATCGCCTCGAGCTGCGCCTGGTAGCCGAGCTCGCGGGCGGTCGTGACGGCCTCGTCGGCGGGCAGGGACAGAAGGCCGGGCTCCTGCTCCAGCACCTCGGCGGCGCGCTCGGCGACGTACTCGCCGGGGTAGCCGCCCTCGGGCACGTCCTCACCCTTGGCCCGCGCGACGATCGACGCGCCGAACTTGTCCATCTGCGCGCCGGCGTCGTTGATGTAGTACTCGGCGGTCACGTCGGCGCCCGCGGCGCGCATGATCCGCACGAGGGCGTCGCCGAGCGCGGCCCAGCGGGTGTGGCCGATGTGCAGCGGGCCGGTCGGGTTGGCCGAGATGTACTCGAGGTTGTGCACCTGGCCGGCGAGGGCGTCGGTGCGGCCGTACTCCTCCCCCGCGGTGACGATCGTCCGGGCGAGCTCGCCCGCGGCGCCGGCCTCGAGCGTGATGTTGAGGAAGCCCGGCCCGGCGACGTCCGCCGCCTTGACCCCGGGGGTGGCCGCGAGGCGCGCGGCCAGGTCCTCCGCGAGCGCCCGCGGGGTGGTGCCGGCCTTCTTCGCGAGCTGCAGCGCCACGTTGGTGGCCCAGTCACCGTGCTCGCGCTGCCGGGGTCGCTCGACGTGGACCGAGGCCGGGACGGCGTCGGCGGGAAGGGCGAGGGTACCGTCGGCCACGGCCGAGGCGAGGGCAGCGCTGAGTGCTCCGGAGAGCTCGTCGGGGGTCACCGGGCGATTCTACAAAGCCGTCGGCCGGCGCCGTGCTGGCGGTTGCCACCCGGACCTCCAGGTGCTGGTAGTCTCGTGCACCGTGCCGAGCGGTTCCCGCGTCGGCGCCCGCGCCTGTAGCTCAGTGGATAGAGCGTCTGCCTCCGGAGCAGAAGGTCGGGGGTTCGAATCCCTTCAGGCGCACCACGAGAGAAGCGGGGCTTGTTCTCCCCCCCGGCCCCTTCTCCTTTCTCCCCTCCCCCCCCCCCCCTGACTGGCTTTTTCTCCCCCCACGCACACGACCCCCCCCCCCCCCCCCCCCCCCCCCCCCCCCCCCCCCG
>NZ_JBSGUW010000012.1:176244-194348 GCF_053608125.1 Isoptericola sp. NPDC055063
CCGCTTGCGCGAGCAAGAGGAGCCCCGGCGTCTCTTGACAACTCGCTCCTTTTTCCGTTGCTTCCCTGCCTTGGCCGCCATATTCGGTCGTCGTCCCGCGACGGGACGACGACCGATCGCTACGTCAGGCTCCGGCCGACGCCTCAGTGCGCGGGGACCAGGCCCGGCATCGCGTCGAGGTCGAGGTCCGGGTTCTTCTCCTGCGTCCTCACGAGGGCCTTCGCCTCGGCGCGGGTGTCCACCGACGGCATCGAGCCCGGCAGCGGCTTGCCCGCGCTCTCCTTGACGAAGCACACGGCGACCGCGCCGACGACGGCGAAGCCCATGAGGTAGTAGGCCGGCGCCATGCTGGAGCCCGTCGCCTGGGTCAGCGACTCCACGATGAGCGGCGTCGTCCCGCCGAACACCGCGAGCGCCACGTTGTACGCCAGGCCCATCGAGCGGTAGCGCACGGCCGTCGGGAACATGGCGGGCAGCGTCGCCGCCTGGACGCCCACCATGCACGCCACCGGCACCGCCATGAGGCACAGCCCCAGCAGCGTGGACCACACGTGGCCCAGGGCCAGCAGAAGGAACGCCGGCGCCGCGAGGACGGCCAGGGAGCCCGCGCCGAACCACAGCAGGGGGCGGCGACCCACCCGGTCGCTGACCGGGCCCGCCACGAGGATCATCACCGCGAGCAGCACCAGCACGGGCACGGTCAGCAGGGTGCCGGACGTGGCGTCGTAGCCGAGCGTGTCCGTGAGGTAGGTCGGCATGTAGCTGGTGAGCGCGTAGCCGGCCGTGTTGGCGACGGCCACGAGCACCATCGCGACGGCGAGCGGGCGCCACTGCGAGCGCAGCGTGACGTCGGCAGCGGCGGCGGGGGCCTCGGCCCCCTGCTCCTTCGCGGCCTCGGCGGCGACCTGCTGCGCCTGGAAGGCCGGGGACTCCTCGATCTTCAGGCGGAACCACACGGCGAACGCGCCGATCGGGCCGGCGACCAGGAACGGGATACGCCACCCGCCGTCGAGCATCGCCTGCTGGCCCAGCGTCACCTGCAGCACCGTCACGACGACGGCGCCGAGGGCGAATCCCAGGTAGCTGCCGAAGTCGAGGAACGAGGCCGCCCAGCCGCGGCGGCGGTCGGGGGCGTGCTCGGCCACGAACGTCGTGACGCCGGCGTACTCGCCCCCGGTCGAGAAGCCCTGCACCAGCTTGAGCAGCACGAGCAGCAGCGGCGCGACGACCCCGAGCACCCCGTAGGTGGGCAGCAGGCCGATGAGGAACGTCGAGCTGGCCATCATCACGAGCGTGAAGGCGAGCACCTTCTGGCGACCCACGCGGTCGCCGATGCGGCCGCACACGATGCCGCCGAGCGGGCGCGCCACGTAGGTGGCGGCGAACACGCCGAGGGAGAAGAGGATCTGCACGCCGGACGAGGCCTGCGGGAGGAACACGGCACCCATGGTGACGGCGAGGTAGCCGTAGACGCCCACGTCGTACCACTCCATGAGGTTGCCGACGGCGGTGCCGCCGATCGTCTTCTTCAGCATGGAGTTGTCGACGACGGTGACGTCGTCCACGCGCAGCCTGCGGCGCGCGGCAGTGTCGGCCGCGACGGGCGCGGGGGTGTTGCCGGTCTGTTCCTGGGGAAGTACGGCGGTCATGTTTCCTTCCGTGGCCGGCGCAGCGGCACGCGGTGTGTCGCAGCTGTCCGACCCGTGACAGGGAGCCGGCGTCCACCCCGGGGGGCGGGCGCCGAGCCCGAACATGGGCGGCCACGTTACCGACTCTTGACTCGATATCAAGTTCACTGGGGCAACCATGGCCCGCAGGGAGCACCCGGCCCGACGCCGTCACCAGCGACGACACCGTTCCTTGACACGTCGTTCGTGAAGCCCGCCACAGGGCCCCCGAGGAGGTTCGCGGCGGGCCGCAGGCCGCCCTCGTTGGACCCTGTCGCCGCCGGGCGTTACGTTCTCGGGGCAGCCCGGAGCACCGGGCGGCGACGACGCCGGCAGCCGATGCCTGCCCGCGATGCCTGCAGCCGGAGGACTCCCCCGCATGATCGACCACGAGGTCCGCGTCTACCGTTCCGACGAGCCCCTGCCGCGCACCGGGCAGCTGGCGTGGAAGATCGCGGAGGTCGCCGCCGAGCAGCTCGAGCCGACGCCCGAGGTCACCGACATGGTGATCAACCGCGTCATCGACAACGCGGCCGTCGCGACGGCTTCCCTGGGCCGTGCACCGATCCTCGCGGCCCGCGCGCAGGCGGAGGCCCACCAGGTCTCCCGCGGCGGCGCCGGCGCCACGATCTTCGGCTCCCCCGAGCGCACGAGCCCCGAGTGGGCGGCCTGGGCCAACGGCGTCGCGGTCCGCGAGCTCGACTACCACGACACGTTCCTCGCGGCCGAGTACTCCCACCCGGGCGACAACATCCCCCCGCTGCTCGCCGTCGCGCAGCACCTCGGCCGCAGCGGCGCCGACCTGCTGCGCGGCGTCGTCACCGGCTACGAGATCCAGGTCGACCTGGTCAAGGGCATCAGCCTGCACGCGCACAAGATCGACCACGTGGCCCACCTCGGGCCGTCGGCCGCGGCGGGCCTCGGCACGCTGCTGGGCCTGCCCGCCGAGACGATCTACCAGGCCGTCGGGCAGGCGCTGCACACCACCACCGCGACCCGGCAGTCGCGCAAGGGTGAGATCTCCACCTGGAAGGCCCACGCCCCCGCGTTCGCGGGCAAGATGGCGGTGGAGGCCGTGGACCGCGCCATGCGCGGTCAGACCTCGCCCAGCCCGATCTACGAGGGCGAGGACGGCGTGATCGCCTGGCTGCTCGACGGGCCCGACGCCCGCTACACCGTGCCGCTGCCGGCCGCGGGCGAGGACCGCCGCGCCATCCTCGACACGTACACCAAGGAGCACTCGGCCGAGTACCAGGCGCAGGCGTGGATCGACCTCGCGCGCCGCCTCGGCACCGAGCGACCCGAGCTGCGCGACCCGGCGAACGTCCGGTCGGTCGTGCTGCACACCAGCCACCACACGCACTACGTCATCGGCTCCGGCTCCGGCGACCCGCAGAAGTACGACCCGGCCGCGAGCCGCGAGACGCTCGACCACTCGATCCCCTACATCTTCACCGTCGCCCTGCAGGACGGCGCCTGGGACCACGTGGCCAGCTACGCCCCCGAGCGCGCCGGGCGCCCCGACACGGTGGAGCTGTGGCGCCGCGTCACGACGGCCGAGGACGCCGAGTGGACCCGGCGCTACCACTCGGTCGACCCGGCCGAGAAGGCGTTCGGCGGGCGCGTGGAGATCGAGCTCGCGGACGGCTCGCGCGTCGTGGAGGAGATCGCCGTCGCCGACGCGCACCCGCTGGGCGCCCGCCCGTTCGCGCGCGAGCAGTACGTGGCGAAGTTCCGCACCCTGGCTGCCGGCGTGCTGGCCGACGAGGAGGCCGAACGGTTCCTCGACGTCGCCCAGCGGCTGCCCGAGCTCACCGCCGCCGAGCTGTCCGGGCTCACCGTCACCCCGCTCGCCGACGCGCTGGCGGCGCACCCCGTCGCGCCCGGCATCTTCTGAGGACCTCGAGGGAACCCGCCATGCTCTACTCGTCCACCACCCCCGCGGCCAAGCGCGCGGCCTTCCGCGAGCGCCTGCGCTCGGGCGACCTGCTGCAGCTACCGGGCGCCTTCAACCCGCTCGCGGCGCGCCTGATCCAGGACAAGGGCTTCGACGGCGTGTACGTCTCGGGCGCCGTCGTCGCCGCCGACCTGGGGCTGCCCGACGTCGGCCTGACGACGCTCACCGAGGTCGCCGGCCGGGCCGGCCAGGTCGCCCGGATGACGGACCTGCCGACCCTCGTGGACGCGGACACCGGCTTCGGCGAGGCGATGAACGTCGCGCGCACCGTGCAGGCGATGGAGGACGCGGGCGTCGCGGGGATGCACGTCGAGGACCAGGTGAACCCCAAGCGCTGCGGCCACCTGGACGGCAAGCAGGTCGTGGACGAGCCGACGGCTCTGCAGCGCGTGCGTGCCGCGGTCGCGGCCCGTCGGGACGAGAACCTCCTGGTCATGGCACGCACCGATGTGCGGGCCGTCGCGGGCCTGCCGACGGCGATCGACCGGGCCAAGGCGCTGGTCGACGCGGGAGCGGACGCGATCTTCCCGGAGGCGATGCGCGACCTCGCCGAGTTCGAGGCCGTCGCGAACGCCGTCGACGTCCCGGTGCTCGCCAACATGACCGAGTTCGGCAAGTCCGAGCTGTTCACCACCCGCCAGCTGTCCGACGCGGGCATCGCGCTCGTCATCTACCCGGTCTCGCTGCTGCGCCTCGCGATGGGCGCCGCCGAGCGCGGCCTGGACGCCCTGCGCGCCGAGGGGTCGCTGGCCGGGCAGGTGGAGCACATGCAGACCCGGGCCCGGCTGTACGAGCTCGTGGACTACGCCGGGTACTCGTCGTTCGACACGGGCGTCTTCGACTTCACCCTGGACGACAACCTGCACGGCTGACCGTCGCGCCCACGCACCACGAACCGCAGCACATCGCAGCACATCGCAGCAAAGGAGCATCGATGACAGAGCACACCGGGTCCGAGCCGGAGGTCCGCCGCGGGCTGGCGGGGGTGGTCGCCGACGTCACGGCCATCTCCAAGGTGGACCCCGAGACGAACTCGCTGCTGTACCGCGGCTACCCCGTGCAGGACCTCGCGGCCACGCAGTCGTTCGAGGCCGTCGCCTGGCTGCTCTGGCACGGCGAGCTGCCCACCGCCGACGAGCTCGCGGGCCTGCGCGCCACCGAGCGGGAGCACCGGCCGCTGGCCGACGACGTGCGCGCCGCCATCGACCTGCTGCCGGTCACGGCGCACCCCATGGACGAGCTGCGCACCGCGGTCAGCGTGATCGGCGCGCGGGAGGCCGCCGGGCTCACCGCCCTCGAGGCCGCCGCCGACCCGGAGGTCAACCTCGCGCGCAGCGTGCGCCTCTTCGCCGCGCTGCCCGCCGTGGTCGCCTACGGCCAGCGCCGGCGCCACGGCCTGGAGCCGGTGGCCCCGCGCGACGACCTCGACTACTCCGCGAACTTCCTCTGGACGACCTTCGAGGTCGAGCCGGACCCCGTGGTCGTCGACGCGTTCAGCCGATCGATGGTCCTGTACGCCGAGCACTCCTTCAACGCCTCGACGTTCACGGCGCGGGTCATCACGTCCACGCTGAGCGACCTGCACTCCGCCGTCGTCGGCGCGGTCGCGGCGCTCAAGGGGCCGCTGCACGGCGGCGCCAACGAGGCCGTCATGGAGACGCTCGCCGAGATCGGCTCGGCCGACCGGGCGGCGGCCTGGCTCGACGACGCCCTCGCCGCCAAGCGCAAGATCATGGGCTTCGGGCACCGCGTCTACAAGCACGGCGACTCCCGCGTGCCGACCATGAAGGCCGCCCTCGACACGCTGGTCGAGCACTACGACCGCGCCGACCTGGGCGCCCTCTACGACGCGCTCGAGGCCGAGTTCGTGGCGCGCAAGGGCATCTACCCGAACCTCGACTACCCGTCGGGCCCGGCCTACCACCTGATGGGCTTCGACACGCCCACGTTCACGCCGCTGTTCGTCGCGGCCCGCGTCACCGGCTGGACGGCGCACGTGATGGAGCAGCAGGCCTCGAACGCACTCATCCGCCCGCTGTCGGCGTACGTGGGCCCCGAGCGCCGCGAGGTCCCGCCGGCGGCGTCGTGACGCCCGGCGGGCGGTCACCGGCCGGCCACGCCTCGTCGTTCGGCGAGGCGGCCGACGCCTACGCCGCGCACCGCCCCGACTACGCGCGGGCCGCGGTGCGCTGGGCGCTCGAGCCTGCTCCCGGCCCGCGCGTGCTCGACCTCGGTGCCGGGACCGGCAAGCTCACGGCCATGCTGCTCGACCCGTCGCTCGTCCCAGGCGGGGACGTGGTGGCCGTCGAGCCCGACCCCGCGATGGTGGCCGAGCTGCGACGGTCGACCCCCGGCGCCCGCGCCCTGTCCGGCAGCGCCGAGGCGATCCCGCTCCCGGACGGCTCCGTCGACGCGGTGCTGGCGGGCAACGCCCTGCACTGGTTCGACATGGCCGCCGCTGGCCCGGAGATCGCTCGCGTGCTCGTCCCCGGCGGCGTCCTCGCCGGCCTCTGGAACCTTCTGGACGACGGCGTCGAGTGGGTGGCGGGGCTCGCCCGGGTCGCAGGGAGCGCCGTCGTCGGGCCCCGCGACACGCCTGCGGCATGGCGGGTCGCGACGTCCGACCTGCTGCCGGGCCCGGCTGCCGGGCCGTTCGGCCGGACCGAGCGCGCCGAGCTGCCGCACGAGCAGCGCCGCACGGCGGACTCCCTGGTCGCCACGCTCGCGACGCGCGCCGGGGTGCTCGTCATGCCGGACGCGGAGCGGGCGGCGACGACCGGGCGCATCCGCTCCTACCTGACCGGCCGGCCGGAGACGGCGCGCGGCGAGTTCGCCCTGCCGATGCGGACCGGCGTGCTGCGCACCCGCCGCCGCTGAGCACCCCCTGCGGGCTTCCCCACGCGCGCGGACGCGGTGCCAGTCGGGTCAGCGCGGCGCACTAGGCTCGCAACCATGTCTGCCGACTACTCCGACTTCGAGTTCGAGCGCCGGTTCTTCGTCCGCGAGCTCCCCGACGCGCTGCGCGACGCGCCCGCCCTCATCGTGCAGTCCTACTTCCTGTCCGACGGCGGGTACGCGCTGCGCGTGCGCGTGCAGGCCACGGGCGTCGAGGCCCGGCTGGGCGCGGACAGCGACGCGCGCGACGTGCTGGAGCTGTACGGCTCCCGCGTCGACTTCGCCGCCGTCACGGTCAAGGGCCCGTCCGTCGGCGGCACCCGGTACGAGGCCGAGCGCCAGCTCGACCCGCTGGTCGGCGTCGAGCTGGTGCGGCGCGGCGGCGCACAGGTCATCAAGACGCGCTACGCGGCGTGGCTCGGCGCGGACGGCTGGTCGATCGACGTCTTCGGCGGCGCCAACGCGCCGCTCGTCGTCGCGGAGTGCGAGCGCTCGGGCCCGGTCACCGACCTGCAGATCCCCGACTTCTGCGTCACGGAGCTCACGGACGACCGCCGGTTCTCCAACGAGTCCCTCGCCGTGGACCCGTTCCGCGGCTGGTCCGCCGCCTACGCGCAGGAGCTCGCCGCCCAGGGCCCCCGCTTCCGCGACGACTTCGGCGGCAACACCACGCTCACGACCTGAGCCTCACGGCCCGGGGTCCGCACCCGCGACGGCGACCGCGAGCCGGTCACCGGGTGCACGGTGCTCGACGCCGGACGGCGAGACGACCGTCAGGAACCCGGAGCCGACGACGGTCGCGCCGTCCGACGTGCAGTGCAGGCCGACGGTCTCCGGGATCCCGAGGACCGTCGTCCCGTGGCGGTGCGCCCATCGTTCCGCCGACTCGAGATGGTCGACGTCGAAGTGGGGCAGGATCGTCGCCCCCTCGACCAGGCCGAGGCCGTCGAGGTCGGTCAGGCCCGGTTCGTTGGGGTCGTGCCCGTCGGCGATCGCGATGCTCTCGCAGGCCAGGACGGCGCCCGCGCTCCCGCCGTAGTAGTCGCCGCCCGATCGCCAGAACTCCCGCACCGCGGGGACGAACCCGTGCCGACGGACGTGGTCGAGCAGGCGGAACGTGTTGCCACCGCCGACGAACAGCACGTCTGCCGTCGTCAGCTCCGTGGGCGAACGACCCGCGAGGCTCTCCCAGGTGTCGAGCTCGAACGGCACGCCGAGGGCGGAGAGACCTCCCCGCAGCCAGGCGTCAGCCGTCGGCACCGTCGCCGGCGGGAGCGCGAACGGCCAGTAGACGATCCGCGCCGTGCGTCCGCCGAGCATCTCGCACCACAGCTCGCGCTCGTCCTCGGCGCTACCGCACCCGAACCACAGGTCACCGTGCATCGGCGGATCCTACGCGCCCGCCCGCCGGCGCGGCGCTCAGCCGAAGCCCTTCCCCAGGGCACGTGGACGCGACCGCACGTGACGACGGAGCGGGGCGGCCGAGGTCCTTCGCGCGGTCGTATCCCTCCCGAAATGGAGCGCCGCCAGGGGCGCGTGAACGCGACCGCGTGGAACAGCCGAGCGGGGCGGCCGAGGTCCTTCGCGCGGTCGTATCCTTCCCGAAGTGGAGCGCCCCCAGGGGCGCGTGAACGCGACCGCGTGGAACAGCCGAGCGGGGCGGCCGAGGTCCTTCGCGCGGTCGTATCCCTCCCGAAATGGAGCGCCCCCTGGGGCGCGTGAACGCGACCGTGCGAAGGACCTCGGCCGCCCCGCGGACCCAGCCACGACAGCGCTCGGGAGGGCGTGCTCAACAGAGGGCACTCAGTGCCAGAACGAGACTTCCTCGACGCCCGGCCGGTACTCGAAGTGCCAGGGCTCGTAGTTGCCGGAGCCGCCGCGCTGAGCCCACGGCGGGTTCTCCCAGCCGTACGCCGGCCCGTTCTCCCACAGCCAGCCGTAGACGTCGCTGGTCCGGTACTCCTGCCCGCACAGGTCGATGGCGAGCCCCCAGCCGTGCATGGAGGACCCGGGCACGGCGGCGAGGTAGCCGCGGCTGGCCTTGACGGCGTACTGGGTGGACAGCGAGCGGTAGCTGGCGACGAGGCACAGGTCGCGGCCGAAGCGGGCGCGGAAGGCGTCGTTGAGCCCGCTCAGCGCGACGGCGGCGTCGGCACGGAGCTCCTCGCCGTCCTGCCAGATGTCGCAGAGGGAGTGGTCGGCCAGCTCGCCGTTGCTGCCGTCGATGGGGGCGTCCGGGTCGCAGTCGGGCAGCGGGCTGCGCTCCGCGCTGCGGCTGGCGGCGGCGGCCTCGACGCGGGCGTCGCGCGGCGCGGCGGCGATCGCGCGGGAGGTGCGGGGGGTGTCGACGCCCTGCTCGAGGAGGGCGAGGGTCGACGGGCCGGTCGGCTGCGTGTCGAGGTCGAACGGGGTGCTGCCGTGGCCGGCCTGCGCGTCGGTGACGAGCGGGGCGGCGATGGTGGCGGCGGCGAGCGAGCCGAGGACGGTCAGGCGGGTGACCCAGGTGTGGCCGGCGGGGGCGGCGTGCCGGCCGGCGTCCCCGCGCGACGGGGCGCGTTTGCGGGGCTTCTTGCCGGCCCGGGCGAGCTCGGCCTCCCGGATCTCCCGGCGTGAGCGCGGCGCGGCTGCGTCACCGTGCGACGTCGCCTCCACAGCACCTCCGCGCTCGTACCGGACGGCCGCCGTGGCCGCCCGGACACCTCCGGACCCGAACACGGACCGCCCGTCGCCGCGTGTCCTGCACGCGGCCGCGAGGGCGATCCGTCACGGAACCATAACGGGGTCGCGCTCCCCCGCCAAGTCCCGGTCCACAGCGTGGTTGCCCGCGGCGCCCGCCCCGCGGCGTGGGAGGGTGTCCACCCTGCTCAGGGCCGCCGCTGCATGGCGTCCCGGACCTCGCCGACGAGCTCCTCGAGGATGTCCTCGAGGAAGACGACGCCGAGCACCCCGTCGGGGCCCTCGACGCGCGCCAGGTGGGCCCCCGAGCGCTGCATGGCGCGCAGGGCGTCCTCGACCTCGTCGTCCGGCCGCACCGACGCGAGCGCCCGCACCCGCCACGCGGGGACGGGCTCGAACCGGTCGCCGTTCGACGCGTAGAGCACGTCCTTGAGGTGCAGGTACCCGCGCAGCTCGCCGCGACCTTCGGCGTCGCCTTCCTCGCCACCCGCGCCGCCGCGCACGGGGAACCGGCTGTAGCCGGTGCGCGCGACGAGGTGCTCGACGTCGTCGGGCGTGGTCTCGGGACCCACGACGACGAGCTCGTCGACAGCCACCATGACGTCCCCGGCCGTCCGCGACGAGAACTCGATCGCGCCGGCGAGCAGGCCCTGCTCGTCCTGGAGCACCCCCTCGGCCTGGGAGTGCTCGACGATCGACTGCACCTCCTGCGCGGTGAACGCGGAGGCGACCTCGTCCTTGGGCTCGACGCCGGCGAGGCGCACCGCATGGTTGGCGACCCAGTTGAGCGCGGAGATCACCGGGCGCACGGCCCGGCCGAGCAGCACCAGGGGCGGCGCGAACCAGAGGGCCGCGGTTTCGGGGCCGGCGACTGCGAGGTTCTTCGGCACCATCTCGCCGAGCACCACGTGCAGGTACACGACGATCGCGAGCGCGAGGACCAGCGAGACCGGGTGCAGCAGGGTCTCCGGGACACCCAGGGCCTCGAACGGCACCTCGAGCAGATGCGCCAGCGCGGGCTCCGCGACGATGCCCAGGCCGGTGGAGCAGACGGTGACGCCGAGCTGGGCGCACGCGAGCATCAGCGACACGTGCTCCATGGCCCACAGCGCGGTGCGGGCGCGTCGGTCCCCCGCCTCGGCCCGCGGCTCCATGGCGCTGCGGCGCGCGGAGATGACGGCGAACTCGGCGCCGACGAAGAAGGCGTTGCCGGCCAGGAGCAGCACGCCGACCAGCAGGGCGGTCCCGGTGGTCATCGGCCCTCCCCCCGTGCGTCGGCGCCGGGGCCGCCGTCGGGCGGGTCGGCGACGACGCGCAGGCGCTCCACGCGCCGCCCGTCCATCGCCTCGACGCGCAGCAGCACGTCCCCGCAGCGGACCTCGTCGCCCCGCTCGGGGACGCGGCCCAGCTCGGCCATGACGAGCCCGCCGAGCGTCTCGTACGCCGGGCCCTCGGGCACGACCAGGCCGGCGCGCTCCTCGAGCTCGTCGGGGCGCAGCACGCCCGGCACGACCCACGAGCCGTCGGTGCCGCGCACGACGCCTGCCCGGCGGGGGTCGTGCTCGTCGGCCACGTCACCCACGAGCTCCTCCACGACGTCCTCCAGGGTGACGATGCCCGACGTGCCGCCGTACTCGTCCACGACGACGGCCATCTGCAGGCCCAGACCGCGCAGCTCCACGAGGAGCGGGCCGAGCCGCACCGTCTCGGGCACGCGCGGCGCGTCGACCATGAGGGCGGCGGCGGGCACCTCCTCGCGCCGGTCGTGCGGGACGCCGACGGCGCGGCGCAGGTGCACCAGGCCCACGACGTCGTCCCGGTCCTCGCCGATCACGGGGAACCGCGAGTGTCCGGTGCGGCGCGCGAGGGCGACCACCTCGGCCGCGGTGGTGTCGCGCTCGACGACGGCCATGCGCATCCGGTCGGTCATGACGTCGCGGGCGGACAGCTCGTCGAGCTCGAGGGAGTTGGTCAGCAGGGTCGCGACCGACGGGTCGAGCGTGCCCTCCTGCGCCGAGCGGCGCACCAGCGACAGCAGCTCCGACGACGAGCGGGCCCCGGAGAGCTCCTCGCGCGGCTCCACGCCGACCCGGCGCAGCAGCGCGTTGGCCGAGCCGTTGAGCACGACGATCAGAGGACGGAAGATCATGGTGAACACGCGCTGCACGGGGACCACGAGCCGCGCGGTGGCGTGCGGGGCGGACAGCGCGAAGTTCTTCGGGATCAGCTCGCCGAAGAGCATCGAGAACGCGTTGACGACCACCAGGGCCAGCACGACGGCGAGCACCGCGGCGACGCCCTCGCCCAGCGCCGTCGCGGCGAACGCGTCGGAGAACAGGGACAGCAGGGCCGGCTGGGCGGTGTAGCCGAGCAGGATCGTGGTGATGGTGATGCCGACCTGCGCGGAGCTCAGCTCCGTCGACAGGTGCTTGAGCCCGGCCCGGACGGCGCGGTCCCGACGGTCCGGCGGGCGCGGCGCGCCCGTGCCGCCGCCGGGGCGGGGACTGTCGCCCTCCTCGTCGTCGGCCCCGAGGACGGCCGGGTCGAGGGTGACGAGGGAGAACTCGCTGGCGACGAACACCGCGGTCCCCGCGGTGAGCACGACGCCCAGCACGATCATGAGCACGTCGCCTAGCACGAGCGGCCCCGGTGGGTGCGGCGCGGCGGCACCGAGCGGTGCGGCGGCAGGGTGGCCAGGCGGATCGGCGCGGGCGGCCGCGCGCTATATCGGCTCTCGTCCATCGTGCTCCGATGCTATCCGGCGGGCGGCCCGTGGCGAGTCGGCGTCCATCCCGGACAGCGTGTGCTCAGCGCTCCCCCAGGGTCGCGGTGCAAGATGGCACCATGACCACCGCGACCCCTCCGAGCACCCCGGGCACCTCGGGCACGTCGGGCCAGCAGAACGCCACCGTGCTCGTCGTCGAGGACGAGCCCGCGATCGCGGCCGCCATCGCGCAGCGGCTGTCCGCCGAGGGCTGGCGGGTCGAGGTCGCGCGCGACGGCCTCGCCGGCGTCGACGCCGCCTCCCGCCTGCAGCCGGACGCCATCGTGCTCGACGTCATGCTGCCCGGCATCGACGGCCTGGAGGTCACGCGCCGGATCCAGGCGGACCGCCCGATCCCGATCCTCATGCTCACCGCCCGCGACGACGAGACCGACATGCTGGTCGGCCTCGGCGTCGGCGCGGACGACTACATGACCAAGCCGTTCTCGATGCGCGAGCTGGTGGCCCGCGTCAAGGCGCTGCTGCGCCGGGTCGAGCGCGCCCAGCAGGCCGCGGTCACGACGCCGGCCGACCCGCCCATGGTCATGGGCGACGTGACGATCGACCGCGCGCAGCGGCGCGTGCACCGCGGCGGCGACGAGGTGCACCTGACGCCCACCGAGTTCGAGCTGCTGGTCATGCTCGCCAGCTCGCCCAAGACGGTGCAGACCCGCGAGCGGCTCCTCGCCGAGGTGTGGGACTGGGCCGACGCGAGCGGCACCCGCACCGTGGACTCGCACATCAAGGCGCTGCGCCGCAAGCTCGGGCCCGACCTGATCCGCACCGTGCACGGCGTCGGCTACGCCTTCGAGCCGCCGGAGTCCTGATGGACGCCGGACCCGGCGCGCCGGACGACGCACCCGGTCCCGCGCCGCGGCGCAAGGAGCACCACCGGCTGCCCGACGTCCGCCCGCTCGACCCGCTGCGGTCGCTCAAGACCAAGCTGGGCGTGCTGGTCGTCGCGACGGTGACTTTCGCCGTCCTCATCACGTGGATCGGGCTGCAGAACGAGCTCGGCCCCACGCGGACGCTTCCCCTGGCGATCTTCCTGTCCCTGGTCATCGTGCAGCTCCTCGCGCGCGGCATGACGTCGCCGCTGCGGGACATGACGGCGGCCGTGCAGGCGATGGCGGCGGGCGACTACTCCATCCGCGTGCGCGCCACGAGCCGCGACGAGGTGGGTCAGCTCGCCGAGGCGTTCAACGTCATGGCGGCCGACCTGGACGCCTCCGACCGCGTGCGGCGCGAGCTCATCGCCAACGTCTCGCACGAGCTGCGCACGCCCGTCGCGGCGCTGCAGGCGCAGCTGGAGAACATGGTGGACGGCGTCACGGAGCCCACGCCGTCGGCCCTCGAGCTGTCGCTGGAGCAGACGGAGCGGCTCACCCGGCTGGTCACGTACCTGCTGGACCTGTCGCGCGTGGAGGCCGGGGCGTCCGCCCTCGTCCTGAGCGAGTTCTCCGTGGGCGACTTCCTCGAGGAGACGGCGCAGGCCATGTCGATGGTCGACGCCGCCAAGGGGCTGAGCTACGTCGTGGACGTCACGCCGCCCGACCTCACGCTCGAGGGCGACGTGGAGCGCCTGCGCCAGGTGGTCACCAACCTCCTGCAGAACGCGATCCGGCACTCGCCGCACGCCGGCACCGTGCGCCTGGACGCCTATCCGGTGGACGACGACGTCGTGCTCGAGGTGAGCGACGAGGGCCCTGGCATCGCCCCCGAGGACCGGGGCCGCATCTTCGAGCGGTTCGCCTCCGGCGCCGCTGCCGGCCGCCCGCACGCCGCGCCGCCCGCCGGCATGTCCAGCGGCGGCACGGGCATCGGCCTGGCGATCGTGCGCTGGGCGGTCGACCTGCACGGCGGGCACGTCGAGGTCGCCGACACGGCCCGGGGCGCCACGATGCGCGTGACCCTCCCCGCCCAGGCCCGCCCCGCGCCCGGCGTCACGACCGAGTCGGACGACTGACGGTCGCCTCGCGCACCGACGTGACGTTGCTCACATGCTTCCGTCACACGGCGGCCGGAATGGTGCGCCCATGACGCCGGACAACGGAGTCATCGGGTCGACCCGAGGAGTCGTTGCCCCCCGCATTACCGGACGGTCACGATGCCGCGCCGGGAGCCCCGGAACGGCCGTCTGGAGCCGCTGGCCCTCCCCGGCGGCGCGCCGCGAAGGGCATAGGCTGGGACCTGCGCGCGGCACCGCCGTGCGTATTTCCGGCGAACGAGTGCAACGGTGTGAAAGTGGGCGATCCGCGCGTGGTGTCCCCGAAGGACGGGTCAGAGTCGATCAGCGTGGCGAGCGCGTTCGGAGCCAACGAATGGCTTGTCGACGAGCTCTACGAGCAGTACCTCAAGGACAAGAACGCGGTGGATCCCGCGTGGTGGGACTTCTTCGCCGACTACGAGCCCGGTGAGCACAACGGCGCGGCCGCCGACGCAGCGCCCGCGCAGCCCGCGGCCCCGGTGACGCAGGCGCCCGCGCCGGCAGCGCCCGCCGCGCCCGCGGCCCCGGCCGCGCCGGCGCTCACCCCCGCCACCGTGAGCGGGTCCGGCACCGCGGCCGCCGAGGCCGCCAAGTCCGAGCGGAAGGCCGCGAAGCCCGCCCCGCTCCCCGCGGACCCCGAGGTGAGCGCCGTCCGCCCGGTCGCCGAGGCGCTGCCCTCGACCGCGCCCTACGCCGAGGTCGCGAAGGCCTCGCCGAAGGCCGCCGAGGAAGAGGCGACCGACGACGTGCAGAAGCTGCGCGGCCCCGCCGCCCGCGTCGTCACCAACATGGAGGCCTCGATCGAGGTCCCGACCGCGACGTCGGTGCGCGCCGTGCCCGCCAAGCTCATGGTGGACAACCGCATCGTCATCAACAACCACCTCGCGCGCGGCCGCGGCGGCAAGATCTCGTTCACCCACCTCATCGGGTTCGCGCTCGTCGAGGCGCTGTCCGACATGCCGGTGATGAACGCGCACTACGAGAGCATCGACGGCAAGCCGCACGTCGTGCAGCCCGCGCACGTCGGCTTCGGCCTCGCGATCGACCTCGCCAAGCCCGACGGCACGCGCCAACTCCTGGTGCCGAGCGTCAAGAAGGCCGAGGAGCTCGACTTCGCCGGCTTCTGGGCCGCCTACGAGGACCTCGTGCGCAAGGCGCGCGGCGGCAAGCTCGGTATGGACGACTTCGCCGGCACCACGATCTCGCTCACCAACCCGGGCGGCATCGGCACCGTGCACTCCGTCCCGCGCCTCATGGCCGGGCAGGGCACGATCATCGGCGTCGGCGCCATGGACTACCCGGCGGAGTTCGCGGGCGCGTCCGAGGAGCAGCTCGCCCGCATGGGCATCTCGAAGGTCATGACGATCACGTCGACCTACGACCACCGCATCATCCAGGGCGCCCAGTCCGGCGAGTTCCTCAAGGTGCTCGCGAACAAGCTGCTCGGCCTCGACGGCTTCTACGACCGCGTCTTCGCGGCCCTGCGGGTGCCGTACGAGCCGGTCCGCTGGGTGCGCGACAACACGGTGGACGCCGACGTCGAGGCCGCCAAGCCGGCGCGCATCGCCGAGCTCATCCACTCCTACCGCTCCCGCGGCCACCTCATGGCGGAGACCGACCCGCTGGCCTACCGCCAGCGCAAGCACCCCGACCTGGACATCCAGAACCACGGCATGACGCTCTGGGACCTGGACCGCCGGTTCCCGACGGGCGGCTTCGGCGGCAAGACCAAGGACACGCTGCGCGACATCCTCGGCCTGCTGCGCGACTCGTACTGCCGCACCATCGGCGTCGAGTACATGCACATCGCCGACCCGGCCCAGCGCAAGTGGCTGCAGGAGCGGCTCGAGTCGGGCTACGCGCGCACGCCGCGCGAGGACCAGCTGCGCATCCTGCGCCGCCTGAACTCCGCCGAGGCGTTCGAGACCTTCCTGCAGACCAAGTTCGTCGGCCAGAAGCGCTTCTCGCTCGAGGGCGGCGAGTCCGTCATCCCGCTGCTCGACGCCATCCTGTCGAAGGCCGCCGAGGGCGGGCTCGACGAGGTCGGCATCGGCATGGCGCACCGCGGTCGCCTCAACGTGCTGGCGAACATCGCGGGCAAGAGCTACGGCCAGATCTTCAAGGAGTTCGAGGGCCAGCTCGACCCGAAGAGCGTGCAGGGCTCCGGCGACGTGAAGTACCACCTCGGCACCGAGGGCGTCTTCACCGCCGAGTCCGGCGCGACGACCAAGGTCTACCTGGCCGCGAACCCGTCGCACCTCGAGGCGGTCGACCCCGTGCTCGAGGGCATCGTGCGCGCCAAGCAGGACCGCATCGACCTGGGCGGCGACGGGTTCTCCGTCCTGCCGATCCTCATCCACGGCGACGCGGCCTTCGCGGGCCAGGGCGTGGTGCCCGAGGTGCTCAACCTCGCGCAGCTGCGCGGCTACCGCACCGGCGGCACGATCCACGTGATCATCAACAACCAGGTGGGCTTCACCACCGGGCCGTCGTCGTCGCGCTCCACGACCTACGCGACCGACGTCGCCAAGGGCTACCAGGTCCCCGTCTTCCACGTGAACGGCGACGACCCCGAGGCCTGCGTGCGCGTGGCCGAGCTCGCCTTCGCCTACCGCGAGCAGTTCGACCGTGACGTCATCATCGACATGGTCTGCTACCGCCGCCGCGGGCACAACGAGGGCGACGACCCCTCGATGACGCAGCCGCTGATGTACAACCTCATCGAGGCCAAGCAGTCGGTGCGCAAGCTGTACACGAAGAACCTCGTGGCGCGCGGCGACATCACGGTCGAGGAGGCCGAGCAGGCGCTGCAGGACTACCAGTCGCAGCTCGAGCGGGTCTTCACCGAGACCAAGTCGGCCGGCACCGCCGCGACGCCCGACGGCGAGGACGAGATCCTCGGCCTCGAGCGGCCCGAGTCGCAGCGCGAGGGCGCCGGCGACATGGTGGGCTGGCAGACGGCCGTGCCGCACGCCGTGCTCGAGCGCGTGGGCGGCGTCCAGGTGTCGGCCCCCGAGGGCTTCACGGTGCACCCGAAGCTGGCCCAGATGCTCCAGAAGCGCCAGCTCATGGCCAAGGAGGGCGGCATCGACTGGGGCTTCGGCGAGCTCGTCGCGTTCGGGTCGCTGCTCATGGAGGGCACCCCGGTGCGCCTCGCCGGGCAGGACTCGCGCCGCGGCACGTTCGTGCAGCGCCACGCCGTGCTCCACGACCGCAACACCGGCGCCGAGTGGACCCCGCTGCTGTACCTGGCGGGCGACCAGGCGAAGTTCTGGGTGTACGACTCCTCGCTCAGCGAGTACGCGGCCCTCGGCTTCGAGTACGGCTACTCGGTGGAGCGCCCGGACGCCCTCGTGCTCTGGGAGGCGCAGTTCGGCGACTTCGTCAACGGCGCCCAGACGGTCATCGACGAGTTCATCTCGTCGGCCGAGCAGAAGTGGGGCCAGAGCTCGTCGCTGGTCATGCTGCTGCCGCACGGCTACGAGGGCCAGGGGCCGGACCACTCGTCCGCCCGCATCGAGCGCTTCCTGCAGCTCGCGGCCGAGAACAACATGACGGTCGCGCAGCCGTCCACGCCGGCGTCGTACTTCCACCTGCTGCGCCAGCAGGCGTACGCCCGCCCGCGCCGCCCGCTGGTCGTCTTCACGCCGAAGCAGCTGCTGCGCCTCAAGGCCGCGGCCTCCAGCGTGGAGGACTTCACCACGGGCACGTTCGAGCCGGTGCTGCCGGACACGACGGTGGACCCGGCCCAGGTGGACCGCGTGCTGCTGAGCACGGGCCGGGTGTACTACGACCTGCTCGCCGAGCGGACGAGCCGCCAGGACACCCGCACCGCCCTGGTGCGTCTGGAGCAGCTCTACCCGTTCCCGGAGGAGCAGATCCGCGCGCAGCTCGCGCAGTACCCGAACGCCGAGGTCGTGTGGGTCCAGGACGAGCCGGAGAACCAGGGCGCCTGGTCCTTCCTGCACCTGGCCTTCCCGGAGGACATGCCGCGCGTGCGCGTCGTGTCCCGCCCGGCGTCCGCCGCCACCGCCCCCGGCACTGCCAAGCGCCACAAGGAGCAGCAGGAGGTCCTGGTCGCGCAGGCCTTCGACCGCTGACCCTGCCGAGGTAGTACAGATCTCGCCGAGGTAGTTCGAAGGGCGGGCCGCATCCGAT